>JAUSLA010000026.1 GCA_030646565.1 bacterium | reverse complement strand
ATTGCGGTAGAAATTAAAGAAAAAGAGCAGGAACTTCTTAAGAGGGCGGAAGAAATGGCAGAAAGGCAAAAAAAGGAAATGTATGAAAAAATCCAAAGAGAGGGAGCAGAAATAATAAAAACAGCAATTGCCAAGGGCGTTGGAATTGAGCCGGACGAAGTTGATGAAAAATTAATCAAAAAAACTGCGTCTATCCTACATGGGCTACAGTCCTAAAGATTACGCGCAGTCTTTTTGCGACGTTATTCTGGAAATAAAGAACGAAGGCAAAATTAATCAATGCATTAAGAATTTTTTAAATTTGGTCAGAAAAAATCGAGACCAGAAAAAGTTAAAAGAAATAATCGATTTAGCGGAAAATACAATCAACCAAAAAACAGGCCGTCGAAAGATTGTAATAGAATCTGCCAGAGAACTTAAGGGAAAAAACGAAAAGGCCACAAATTCTTTTCTAAAAAAAACAGACAAGGTTGAGAAAAAGATAAACTCTGATTTAATAGCCGGTGTAAGAATAACAATTAATAACGAGCTTTTGATCGACGGATCGTTTTCTAATAAAATTAAAAAAGTTTTTGATATTTAGATGTCTTACGAAATAATAGAAAAATTAAAGCAGGCGATAGGGGATTACAAAGATACCGAAAAATTGGAAGAAATCGGAAGGGTTATTGAGTCCGGAGACGGCATAGTAAAGATTTACGGGTTAAAGAACGTAAAATCGCAGGAAATTATTATTGTTGAAACCGAGAAAAAAGAAATAAAAGCTCTGGCTTTGAATTTGGAAGAGGATTCTGTCGGCGCTCTTATTTTGGGAGATTATACGGATATAAAAAGCAAAGACATAGTTAAAAGAACAAACAATCTTCTTTCGATTCCGGTAAACGAAAACTTATTGGGGAGGGTTGTAAATCCGCTGGGCGAAGCCTTAGACGGCAAGGGCCCATTATTTGGAAATGAAGAGCCGACCCTATGCTTATTGGAAAAAGATGCTCCGTCTGTTTTAGATAGAGAGCCTGTTGATACTCCTTTGCACACGGGAATTAAAACAATTGATTCTATGATACCCATTGGAAGGGGCCAGAGAGAATTGATTATCGGAGACAGGCAAACGGGAAAATCAGCAATCGCTCTTGATACAATTATAAACCAAAGCATAGATACTTATCATAAAACTCCTATTTGCATATATGTAGCTATTGGCCAAAAAGAATCTAAAATAGCCAAAACAGTAGAAATTCTTAAAAATTCAGGAGCTTTAAAATATACAATAATAGTTTCTGCTTCTGCTTCCTCGGGAGCTGCTTTGTGGTATCTGGCTCCTTACGCCGGCTGCGCTATTGGAGAATATTTTCGAGATAAGGGCCAAGACGCTGTTGTTATTTATGACGACTTATCAAAACACGCTTTTGCATACAGGCAGATATCTCTTTTGCTAAGAAGGCCGCCGGGAAGAGAGGCATATCCTGGAGATATATTTTATTTGCACTCAAGGTTATTGGAAAGAGCAGCCAAGCTGTCTAAGGAAAAGGGAGGCGGTTCTTTAACTGCTTTGCCGATTATTGAAACACAACTTGGAGACGTAACCGCCTATATTCCGACTAATGTAATCTCAATCACAGACGGCCAAATTTATTTGGAAAGCGATTTATTCAATCAGGGAATTAAGCCTGCGGTTAATATCGGCTTATCTGTTTCAAGAGTAGGATCTAAAGCCCAAACACCGGCCATGAAAAAAGTTGCGGGAAAGTTGCGCTTGGAATTAGCTCAATTTAGAGAATTGCAGGCATTTGTCCAGTTCTCTTCCGATGTTGACGAGGCAACTAAGAAAAAAATACAGAGAGGCCAGATAATAACAGAAGCCCTAAAGCAGCAGGATTTATCTCCTCTTCCGTTTGAAAAACAGATTATAATTTTGTACGCAGTGTTAAACGGTTATTTTGACAAAACAGATTTATCGGAACTATCTCCATTGCAAGAAAAATTAATGGAAAATATAGAAAAACTGCATTACGAAAAGATATTAGAACCCCTTAAGAAGACGGGAGTCCTGACAGAAGAAATAGAAAAAGAATTAAAAGCCGTTTTGGCAAAATTGTAAAAAGGGCGATGAGGACTGCGTCCTCATCTTCAACCACCAAGTCCCGTGAAATGGGACGCAGGTGGAGAAGAGCGAACGCTCTTCGACTTATCCCGCTTCGCGGAACTCGGTTATGGAATCAGTTCAATCTATTAAAACCAGACTAAAAAGCATACATAATATCGGACAGATTACCAAAGCCATGGAACTTGTGGCCGCGACAAAAATGCGCAAAAGCCAGGAGATTGCTTTAGCCGGCAGGCCCTATGCTTTTGCCTCGCTTGATCTATTGGCTAAAATTTCAGTCCAGCAAATAGATTTGCCGCCTCTTTTGAAAAAGAGAAAAATAGAAAAAACAGCTTTTGTTATAATAACTTCAGACAAAGGTTTAGCAGGTTCTTTTAACAGCGCAACGATAAGAAAATTTGAAAAATATATTAAAGAGGAAAACATAGACGTAAAAGTCGAAGAGCGCATTCACGCTCTTCTTCACCCTTCGCCTTCGGCTCGGGTAAATGAGAAATATTTTTTTATCGCTGTCGGTAAAAAAGCCCAGACATATCTTTCAAATAAAGGATTAAAAATTACAGAAAGTTTTAGCAGAGTGGGTGATTTTACCCTGCCGGAGCAAACGAATCAAATATCGGATTTTATATCAAAAGGATACTTGGAAAAAAAATGGGACGAAGTTGTTGTGTTCTCAACTTATTTTAAATCCGCTTTAAAGCAAGAAGTTTTGGCAAGAAAAATATTTCCGATAGAATTGTCGTCTATTAAAAAAACAATTGAGGAGCTCATACCTGAAACGGGAAAATTTTCCGAGATTAGAAAAGAAATAAAATTAGAGGAAAAACCAGCAGATTATTTGATAGAGCCTTCTTCCAAAGTATTGCTTTCTAAATTAGCTTGGCATTTAGCCAGAATGAGGTTTTATCACTTAATTTTGGAAACAAACGCATCCGAACATGCGGCCAGAAGAATGGCTATGAAAAATGCTTCAGACAACGCGGCGGAATTATCGGAAGATCTGACTCTTTTTTATAATAAATCCAGACAGGCCAATATTACGAAAGAAATAAGCGAGATAGTTTCAAGCACCCTAGCGTAGGCGAAGCGACGAGAACAATGTTCTCGTCTTCTCTTCACCTTCGTTTTCGCTCCGCGAAAACTCGGTAAGCGAAATAGTTTCAAGTACCCAAGCGTAAGCGCGAAGGGTGGAGAAGAATACGAATGTATTCTTCGACTTAATTTTTAAATAAATGATAAAAAACATGATAAACGCAAAAGGAAAAATAGTTCAAATAATAGGTACGGTTATAGATGTTGCTTTTCCGGAAAATTCAAGACTTCCGCAGATTTACGGCATCTTAAAAATTAATAAAAAAGACGGTTCGGAAGTGACGGCCGAGATTGTAAAACATTTAGACCCCACCAGAGTAAGAGCGGTTGCTTTGCAGCCAACGGATAATTTGGAAAGAGGCATTGAAGTTTTAGATACAGGAGAAACGTTAAAGGTGCCTGTTGGCCCGGAAACTATGGGCAATATTTTTAATGTGCTGGGAAAATCGCTGAATGATCCCAAAAAAGAATTTAAAAAATATCTTCCCATTCATAGAACAGCTCCGGACTTAACAAAACAATCTACCAAAACAGAAGTTTTTGAAACAGGCATTAAAGTTATTGATCTTATAGCTCCTTTTATTAAAGGAGGAAAAGTCGGTTTATTCGGGGGAGCGGGCGTAGGGAAAACAGTTTTATTAATGGAGCTTATACGCAACGTGGCTCAAGAACACGGCGGAGTTTCAGTATTTACCGGAGTAGGAGAAAGAACAAGAGAAGGAAACGATTTATTTTTGGAGATGAAAGAGTCGGGCGTTATTAAAAAAACAGCTTTAGTATTCGGCCAAATGAACGAGGTTCCGGGAGCCAGAGCAAGAGTGGCTTTGGTCGGTTTAACTATGGCAGAATATTTTAGGGACGAAGAGAAAAAAGATGTTCTATTATTTATTGATAATATCTTTCGCTTTTCCCAGGCAGGAATGGAAGTTTCAACTTTGCTGGGAAGGATTCCTTCAGCCGTTGGTTATCAGCCGACATTAGCTTCAGAAATGGCTGAATTGCAAGAAAGGATTACCTCCACTTCAGACGGTTCCATTACTTCGGTGCAGGCAATTTATGTGCCAGCCGACGACATTACAGATCCCGCTCCGGCAGCGGCTTTTACTCACCTTGATTCGATTATCGTGCTGTCTCGCGCCTTAACTGAAATAGGTATTTATCCTGCGGTCGATCCTTTGGCTTCCAACTCCTCGGCTTTAAATCCGAAAATTGTCGGCAAAGAACATTACGACGTTGCCAGAAGCGTTCAAAAAACGCTTCAGCGCTACAAAGAACTTCAAGACATCATTGCTATTTTAGGCATAGAAGAATTGTCTGAAAGCGACAGAAAGATTGTTGACAGAGCCAGGAAAATACAAAGGTTTTTATCCCAGCCATTTTTCGTTGCCGAAACCTTTACCAATCAGCCGGGCAAATACATAAAACTGGAAGATACTATCCGGGGATTTAAAGAAATACTGGAAGGAAAATATGACAATCTTCCCGAAGAAAATTTTTATATGAAAGGCGGGATAGAAGAGGTTGTAGACACTAAAGGATAACAACCTCTTCTTAACCTTCGTCCGCCAAAGGCGGACTCGGTGATAGAAGAAGTAATTACATAATAAAAATTATTTATGCAAATCTCCGTTTATTCGTTAAAAAATACCCTTTTTAAAGATCAGGCTAAATCCTTGACCTGCAATACCAGTTTGGGAGAAATAACTGTTTTAAATAATCACGAACCTTTGATTTCAGATATAAAAGAGGGAGTGATTAAGATAATTGACAAGGACGAGAAACTAAAGTATATTCCTGTCAAAGAAGGGTTCATTGAAATAAATTCAAACAACGAGATAAGGTGCATGGTGGAGGAAAGATAGGTTCCTATGGCGAAATACATTCCTTTTAAAACAGATATGCGGCATCCAGAGCAAGTTGATGCTTGTATTGTCTGGTGTTTTGACCCGAGAATGCAGAAAGTTTTTAGGCATTTTGTTGATGAGATGGGTTACAAGCATTTTGATCCCATAATGTTAGCCGGCGGAGCAAAAGACCTTTCTGGCTACAGCTCGGAAGATTTGAGAGATGCTCTTTTTGCGCAAGTAAAAAAATCTGTTTCCCTTCACAAACCCAAGGTCATTGCCTTGATGGCGCATAGCGATTGCGGAGCGTTCGGCTACCTTAAAGCTTTTGACAATGATCTTGAAAAAGAAAGATTGGAAATGGAAAAAGTTTTGCAAGAGGCAAGGCAATTTCTAAAAGATAATCTTGAAGGACGGCAATCCATACTTCTAGTTTTTGTTAACGAACAAGGAGTCCATGTACTCTAAATTTTTCTTCTCCTCGCATCAAAGCGCTCCCAAGCGCTTTTTATTTTAGGCGATGAGGACTCCGTCCTCATCTTCACTCTTCGCTTCGCTCGAGTAGGCGATGAGGACTTCATCCTCATCTTCAGCTACCCGAGCGAAGCGAAGGGTGGAGAAGAGCGAAGCTCTTCGACTCGCTTTTACTACGTAAAAGCTCGGTTTGTGGATAACTTATTTGACACCGACCATTTGGTCGGTTATTATATTGTAATATGGAAAAAGAAGCTGTAACCAAAAGACAAAAAGAAGTTTTAAAAATTATTTACGCCAATTTAATAACGGCTGGTTTTCCGCCGTCATTTAGCGAGCTAAAAGAACGATTAAAAATTTCTTCCAATCAATCTCTTTTAGATTTTTTTTCTATTTTAGAAAAGAAAAATTTAATTAGAAGAGAAGAGGGTTCTGCCCGCGGTATTAAAATTCTTAGAAAAGGATATAGAGCAATAAACGCTCGTCCCTTGGCGCCGATTGTCGGTTTTACTTCGGCGGGCAGTTTTACTGAAGCAATTGAGGAAATTGACGCTTGGCAGCCATTATCAAAAGACGTTGAAACTATCGCCGACGACGTTATGATTGTGCGCGTTATGGGCGACTCAATGATCAATGCTAACATCAAAGATGGAGATTTGATTTTATTCAAAAAAACTAATGAATTTGTTTCGGGCGACATAGTTTTAGCTCAAACGCCAGATGGCACAACTGTTAAACGTTTTATTTCTCAAGATAAGCCGCCCTATAAATTTCTAAAGCCTGAAAATCCAAAATATCCGATAATTACCTTTACCGCTGAAACTGAAATAATCGGAAAAATGGTTAGGAAATTAAATAATGATATTGAATTTAGATAAAAAACTTATAGCCGATTACGAAAGTCCGTCCCAAAAAACTCGCGTTCTGACAGAGACCTGGGTTGGTAATCAAATTTTTTGTCCGAATTGCGGTCATTTAAAAATAGATAAATATCCAAACAATAAACCCGTCGCCGATTTTTATTGTTCAATTTGCAGAGAGGGATATGAATTAAAAAGCAAACAGAATGCTATTGGTTCAAAAATTGTTGATGGGGCATACAAGACAATGATGGAGCGATTGGAAAGTAGCGAAAACCCAAATTTATTTTTGTTGAGTTACGATATAACTAATTTTGAAGTCATAGATTTCTTAGTTGTGCCAAAACATTTTTTCGTTCCCGAGATAATTGAAAAACGCAAGCCGCTTTCGCCGACTGCACGACGTGCCGAATGGGTGGGGTGTAATATATCGCTCCAAAATTTGCCACTATCTGGGAAAATATTTTTTGTCAGAAACCATAATGTTGAGCCGAAGGAAAGGGTGTTGTCACAATGGCAGAAAACATTATTTTTAAGAGACGAAAAGGAAATTTCAGCAAAAGGCTGGCTACTCGATATAATGCGATGCGTCGATAAGCTTGGAAAGCGTGAGTTTATTCTTAATGAGATGTATAGGTTTGAATCCGAATTAAGCCTACTGCATCCGGAAAACAAACATATTAAAGATAAAATTCGTCAGCAACTGCAAATCTTAAGAGATAAAGGATATTTAGATTTTATATCAAAGGGTTTTTATCGGCTTGCATAATTATGGAAATTAATCTTCCGCCATTTTTCGCCAAGTTTATTTTAAGAATTATTTCTTATCGTTTTTTTCCTCGAGTTTTAGTTATGTGCAGGGGATATAGCGAAGACTACGAAAATTTTACTGAGCTTGTGTGGGAGGATGATAAATATCTGGATTTTTATGATAAGGAAACTTACCCGGAATTTCAATTATGGACATAAAATATTCTTTACTTCAAATACAAGATGAAAAAATATATTCGTATTTTAGAACGACCACCGAGCCATTCGATTCCCTAGAATGGGACGGGAAAGTTTTAGAAGTTTGGGACAAAGATAAAATCGTAGAAACTTATAAATATAAGGATCTAATAAATTTTATTATAAATTTATGAAATTAAAAGAATTCATTAAACAACTAAAGGATATTGTAAATAAAAAAGGAGACAATTTAGAAGTTATAATGGCCGATAATATATCGGTGGTTGAGCCAGTATTTTCTGATAGCTGTCCTAAGTTAAGCGTTGTCATTACCGACCAAAAATAATAGTCCGAAGAATTAATTGAGATATCGCGTTAAAATAGTTAGGGGAGCATTATTACAAAGGATTTTTTTATTAGTTTGTGGATAATTTCTAAAAAAATAACAAAGAAAATATTTTTTATATTATGTTTTTTTATAGATTTAAAGATATGGATTGGGAGTTGGTCAAAATATTAGAACCCCAATTTCTTAGTCTTAATAGAGTATTAATATCATTGTCGTCAGGTACAGTTGTTTTAAGTTTTACCATCATTAAAAATATACTAATTTTAGATCACAAAGTGCAATATATTTTATTGTTCAGCTGGATATTATTTTTAGTGACTATTTTGGCTGGAATAATTTTCGAACATACATTAGTTAACACCAAAATTAAAAGAGTTGTTGAAGAGATTGATAAACTTGAATGCGAAAGCCATAAGTTTAAAAGAGAAATTGAAGAAGAGCAAGATATGTTATTAAAAAAAGAAAAAGAAGAAAAAAGTAAATTACATGAAATAATATTAAAAGAAAAACAAATTAGATTTTGGCAATACTTTAATAATTGGGTAGTTAAAATAGAAAAAATTCAAAAAGTTACCTTCATTTTAGGAATGGTTTTATTTTCAATTTTTGCAATTATTCTATTATTGATGGGTTTTTAAATTGATTTTAATCATAGGTTTATTGGTTGAATAATTAATTGAGAAATAAAATTATGGATAATTTGAAAAAATCGACATATGAACTCACAGGAAATAGCAACATTTCTTGATTCATTTGCAGATAAAAAAGAACGCACTATCGTCGTTGTTGATTTTGGGAATGTTGATAAATGGGAGAAAGATCTCGGATGGCGGGTTGGAATTCAGGAGCTTGGACGATTAGTCAAACACTTCGCTCAAGGTAATAAAGCGCTTCGGCGTTTCTACTATGGTTCGGATTATGGTCCGAAAGAGCGTTCTACGATTCTTTCGCTTTGGTCTGATGGAATATTGAGTCGCGCCGAGATGAATCGGTTTGAAGTAATAACGAAGCCTGTAAAATATATTCATGATCTATTTAAAGTCGATGGATACGATAAAAAATGCGATTTCGATGTTGAGATGACGGTTGATCTTATTCGCATGTGCGATAAGTACGATCAGGTTGTGTTGTTTTCCGGCGATGGCGATTTAATCTACGCGCTACGGTATTTACGAGATGCATTTAGAAAGACTTCGTATGTATTCGGCGCGCGGGGGCATGTGGGAAGGGAAGTGGTTGATGCTTCCAAGGACGGAGTTATTCAACGACTTCTGTATTCTGATGATTTCGATTACCGTTTGAATATGGATCGCTTCAGAGGACGATGAAATGTCAAAGGCCCACTCTTGCGGGTAGGCCTTGATCAAAGTCCGGTAAGCAGATTGCTTACATAGTCAATATAACACAAAATCTTATGTCAAGCAAGTTGTCCACAGGGTGTGAAAAATAAAAAAACGAGATTTTAGTCCCGGGACATGCTTCGTAAATTAGATAAAATGATTCATCAAAGTAGTTCCTATTGCTAAAATTCCTAAAGGAATTTTAGCAATAGGAGACGAAATTGTCAACACTAAAACGATTACTTGTGAGAATAAAACAAGCTTTGAAACGGTTTCGATAGACGATTTATTGGAGAACATATACATTTTAACTAAATATATTTTATCACAAAAAAGACGAAAAATGAAGTAAAAATAATCAAAATTTGGCCCGAGTAAAAATCGCCAAAAGGGCGATTTTTTGATAGGATAGCTTTATGGCGCTGGATTTGTCCCGACAAAGTCGAGGATCCTCGATAGAATCGGGAGAAAAATTGAATAAAGAGCAGAAAGAGGCTGTGGTCTATGATAAAGGGCCGCTTTTAATTGTGGCGGGAGCTGGAACCGGAAAGACCACGGTTATCACCCAAAGAATAGTTTATTTAATAGAAAAAGGGGAGGCGAAACCCGAAGAAATATTGGCTGTTACTTTTACCGAAAAGGCGGCTGCTGAAATGGAAGAAAGAGTTGATAGGCTTTTACCTTATGGATATGTGGATTTATGGATTTCAACCTTTCATTCTTTCTGTGAAAGAGTTTTAAGGGATTACGCTTTGGATATAGGATTGCCGGCCGACTTTAAAATTTTAGACAACACGGCCGGCTGGCTTTTAGTTTATCGTAATCTGGATAAATTTGACCTTAATTATTATAAACCCTTGGGAAATCCGACGAAATTTATCCAGGCCTTAATTTCCCATTTTTCTCACTGTAAAGACCAGGCGGTTTATCCCGAGGATTATTTGGAATACGCTGAAAAGATAAAAACCAGAGACGATATGCCGGAAGACGACGAATCAGAGAGAATAAAAGAAGTGGCTGGAGCCTTTCATACTTATCAGCGTTTGCTTTTAGAAAACAGTTCTTTGGATTTTGGAGATTTGATAAATTATTGTTTGAAACTATTTCAAAAAAGATCCTTGATTTTGAAAAAATACAGAGAAAAATTTAAATACATTTTGGTTGATGAATTCCAGGATACTAATTTTGCGCAGTACGAATTGATAAAAATTCTGGCTGAACCAAAAAATAATCTGACCGTCTGCAGTGACGACGATCAGGCGATCTATCGCTGGAGGGGGGCGTCTTTTTCAAACATCATTCAGTTTAAAAAAGATTTCCCGAAAGCTAAACAGATTTCCTTAGTTAAAAATTACAGGTCTTATCAGAATATTTTGGATTTGGCTTATAAGTTTATAAAAGCTAATGATCCAGACCGTCTTGAATACATAAGCAAAATAAGCAAAAGATTGTTTGCAAAAGACAAAGGTAAGGGGATCATAGAACATATCCAGGCAAAAAGCTTGGAAGAAGAAGTTTCAAAAACAATAAAGAAAATACTTAATATTCTTAAAAGAGACAAGGACGCAGACTATAACGATTTTGCGATTTTGGTTAGAGCAAACAGCGCGGCAGAGCCTTTTATTAAAGCCTTAGAGTATGCGGGCCTGCCTTATCAATTTTTAGCTTCAAAAGGACTTTATTCAAAACCCGTAATTTTGGATGTGATTTCGTATTTTAAGCTTTTGGATAATTATCATGAAAGCCCGGCAGTTTTCAGGATTTTGAATATAGCGTTTTTGGAAATTCCGCCCCAAGACATAATGGAACTTACCCAATACAGCCACAAAAGAACAAAGTCGCTTTATGAAGCAATGGAAGAGCTTCCTTTAATTCCGGAAATTTCTTTGAAAACTCGGGAAAAAATTAATTTTATTTTAAGCTTGATTAAAAGCCACGCCGTTCTTGCTAAAGAAAAGCCGGTTTCAGAAATAATGGTTGCTTTTCTGGAAAAATCAGGATATATAAAACATTTAATCAAGAAAGAAGATAAAGAATCACTGGAGCTGCTTAATCAATTTCACAAAAGAGTAAAAAATTTTGAAGCAGCTGCCATAGAGCCGACCTTGAATAATTTTATGCGGGAAATGAATCTTGAAATAGAATCCGGGGAAGAAGGGAAGCTTGAATTTGATCCCGAACAAGGCCCGGATATGATAAGGGTAATGACTATTCACGGAGCAAAAGGTTTGGAATTTAAATATGTTTTTTTGGTAAATATGGTGGACAAAAGATTTCCCACAATTGAAAGAAAGGAATTAATCGAGCTTCCAGAAGATCTAATTAAAGATATAAAGCCAACAGGGGACGTTCATTTACAGGAGGAAAGGCGTATTTGTTATGTTGCCATTACCAGAGCTAAGAAAGAAATATATTTTACGTCAGCTGAAGATTATGGCGGAGCAAGAAAAAAGAAATTGTCCCGCTTTATGACTGAAATGGGATATCAGAATAAATTAGAAATAAAAAAATCAAAAACCGAGCTTCCGTTGCCGAGTTCCTTTTATGGGAACGAGGCGGAAAAGAAAGAATTTTCTTTGACTATGGAAGCGAGGGTGAAGATGAGGACGAAGTCCTCATCGCCCCAGAAATATCTACCCGCGCACTTTTCTTATTCGCAATTGGCGGCTTTTGACAAATGCCCTTTGCAGTATAAGTTTAATTTTATTTTAAAAATTCCAAAAAAAGGCAACCCCGCGCTTTCTTTCGGAAAGACAATGCATAATACTTTTTATATTTTTTTGAAACAGGCGAATGAAAAAAACAGTCAGGAGCAGGAAAATCTGTTTGGAGTTAAAAATGGAGAAATTAAAAATGAAACCCTTCGACAATCTCAGGGTAAATTTGCTCTTCTCGAGCAAATTTACGAGAAAAGCTGGATTGACGAATGGTATGAGAATAAAAAGCAGAAAGAAGATTACTATAAGCTCGGCAAAAAAATAATTAAAGATTTTTACGCTGAATTTTTAAAAAATCCCCCGAAGATTTTAAAAATTAATAATGTTCTTGCTTTGGAAATGCCGTTTAATCTGAAGATAGGGGAATATACTTTATATGGCGTGGTAGACAGAATTGATGAGGAAAACGAAGGAGTGGCAGTTATTGATTACAAAACCGGAAACCCTAAAGATCAGTTGTCTTCAGACGACAAAGAACAACTATTGATTTATCAGCTCGCGGCTGAAGAGGTATTTAAGCTCAATCCCCAAAAATTGACTTATCATTATTTAAATGATAATAAAAAAGTGTCTTTTCTTGGAACAAGAAAAGAAATAGAAGAGCTGAAAGAAAAAATCATTAAAGAGATTGAGGAAATGAAAAAGAGCGATTTTGCGGCGACTCCCGGCTGGCAATGCGCTTTTTGCGATTTCAGAGATATTTGCGACTTTGCAGACCCGAGCCGATAGGCGAAGGGTGAAGAAGAACGAAGTTCTTCGACTTGTTCGCCGAAGGCGAACTCGGGTAGGCGATGAGGACTGCGTCCTCATCTTTAATCTTCGTTCGCCGAAGGCGAACTCGGTTCTATGACCAATGATGAAAAAAAACAAGAACTGATTTTTTCGGTATCAGATTTTATAGAGCTTCTTAATATTGGTTTGAAAAGATCCAAGGCGAAAATTATAGGAGAGGTCGGGGAGGCAAAAGCAGGGCCTACTGGCCATATGTATTTTACTTTGAAGGATAAGAAAGACCAGAAAGAAGGAATGATGAATTGCATAATCTGGAAATCAAGATACAGCTTGTATGGAATAAAATTGCAGGAGGGGATGAAAATTGTGGCTTCCGGCTATCCTGAAATATATCCGCCTTCTGGCAGATTATCTTTTATTGCCGAAACAATTGAGCTGGCTGGCGAAGGAGAACTTAAAAAACAATACGACGAACTGAAAAAAAAATTGGAAGGAGAAGGGATTTTTGCTAAAGCTAAAAAACGGCCTATTCCAAAATATCCCCAAAGAATCGGGGTTATCACCTCCAGGCAGGGAGCGGTTTTGGCTGATTTTCTTAACAATATAGGAAAATTCGGCTTTAAAATTAAAATGATTGATTCCAGGGTTGAGGGGCAGTTAGCTACGAAAGATTTGTTGGCGTCAATAAAAACTTTCAGAAAAAAAGATATAGACGTTCTTGTTATAATTCGCGGAGGGGGATCTTTGGAGTCGCTTATGCCTTTCAATAATGAATTGCTGGTAAGGGAGGTGGCCAGCTTCCCTGTTCCGGTAATAGCTGGCATTGGGCACGATAAAGATGAGCCGCTTGTTGCCTTAGCGGCTGACGCCGCAGAATCCACTCCTACCGCCGTTGCCAACCTGCTTAATGAGTCGTGGGAAGAGGCCCTGTTACTTGTGGAAAGATACGAGAGGGGAATTTTGGGACATTTTGAGGGAATTTTTGAAAAATACAGAAATGCCGAGAGTTCATTAATGATTTCTTTTGGGAATTTTAAAAATACTTTATTAAATGCTAAAATTAATTTGAGGAGCTCGGTTAATAAATCTTTTTCCGGATTTAGATCATTATTATCAAAGACTCATTTGCAGCTGGAATACGCTGAAAAAGCAGTTAATCTTAATAATCCGGAACGGCAATTAATGCTGGGCTACAGCATCGCAAGATGCAGCGGTAGAATTGTTAGAACCGTGCAAAACGCTAAAATAGGGGATAATATAGATATTCAAGTAGCTGATGGCGAAATTAGCTCAGAAATCAAAAAAATAAATAATAAATAAAAACATATGGCAAAAGAAAAACAAGATACAGAAAATTTAAATAATAACCTAAAACGCCTCGCCGAAATTACCGAATGGTTTGATAACCAGGAAGAAATTGACGTTGAAGAAGGATTAAAAAAGGTAAAAGAGGCGGTAGAACTTATTAAAGCCAGCAAAGGACGGCTCAAAACTATTGAAAATGAGTTCGAGGAAATCAAAAAAGGAATAGAGGTCAAAGAGAACAAAGAAGAAGAGGAAGATAATTCATGATTGTTGATGATGTAACAATAAAAGCAATAGCTGGAGCTGGAGGAAATGGAATAGCGACGTTTAATAAAACCAAAATGTCTTTGGGTCCTGTCGGCGGCAATGGCGGCAAAGGAGGGAGTATTTATATTGAAGGCGTTTCCGATTTGTCTGCGTTGAATAAATTCCGTTTCAAAAAAGAAGTCAAAGCCGAAAAAGGAGAGGACGGCCACTCGCAACTTCGCGACGGCAGAGACGGACAGGACTTGATTTTAACGGTTCCGGTCGGAACCTTAGCTCACAATTTGACAACAGGCCAAGATTTTGAGATAACCAAAATCGGCCAGCAGGTAAGGATTGCCTTAGGCGGAAGAGGCGGAAAGGGTAATTTCAATTTTCGCTCATCAACCAATACAACGCCCAAAGAATTTGAATACGGGGAGCCGGGAGAATCGTTTGAGGTTCGCTTTGAGTTAAAAATGATTGCTGATGTGGGGTTTGTGGGGCTGCCTAATGTCGGTAAATCAAGCTTGCTTAACGAGTTAACCCGCGCCAAAAGCAAAGTGGCGAATTATCCGTTCACAACGTTGGAACCCAATCTAGGCGTGTATTATGATCTAATACTTGCTGATATTCCCGGGATTATTGAAGGTGCGTCTAAGGGCAAAGGCCTCGGGATTAAATTTTTACGGCATATAGAACGCACGAAGATTATATTTAATTTTGTTGCCGCAGATTCTCTCGACCCGGTTTTAGATTATAAAACGGTGCGCGGCGAATTAGGAGTATATAATAAACTGCTTCTGGAAAAGCCCGAATATATTTTTATAAGCAAAAAAGACACGGTTTCTGTTGATGTTATCGATAGGATAGAGAGGAAACTTAAAAAATTCAATCAAAGTATAGTGCCAATTTCTATAATTGATCCAGACAGTATTGAACAGGTTAAGAAAATACTCAATGATTTAATTTTGGAAAAGTCGAAGAAGATTTCTTCTTCACCTTCGTCCCGTAAAGCGGGACTCGGTATATGATTTCCAATATATTAAAACAAATACTTCAATATAAGTTTATAACAGGGATAGTCCTTCTTTTAATTATTGGTGGGGGATATTTTGGTTATGGAAGATTGAATGGAGATAATAATGCGGCGCGATATGCCACAGCGGCAGTTGAAAAAGGCGCGCTTATTATTTCGGTTTCCGGTTCCGGCCAGGTTTCGGCTTCGGATCAGTTAGACATTAAATCAAAAGTAAAAAGCGATGTTGTCGCCGTTTATGTTGGCAATGGAAATGAAGTTAAAGCAGGAAAACTGATTGCTAAATTGGATGATAAAGATTTTCAAAAATCAGTAGAGGATGCTGAAATTTCTCTTGAAACAGCGAAGCTTGAATTGGAAAAATTATTAACACCAGATGAACTTTCTTTGCTTAAGGCTGAAAATGCTTTAGTCCAAGCAAAAGAATCAAAACAAAAAGCGGAAAACAATATCGAAAAGGCTTATGAAGACGCATTTAATACTATTACCAATGCCTTTTTAGATTTGCCAACGATTACTACGGGAGTAACGAATGCTTTGTACGGTTACGAAATAGCTAAAAGTGAAACAACAATCAGCGATGACAATTGGAATATTACTGTTTATCAAAACTCTTTTCCCTCTAACGACCGGGATGCATTATGGCCTTTTGTTGAGAGCGCTAAAAGTGATTATAAGACAGCTAGAGAAAATTATGACCAGAATTTAGAGAATTATAAAAATACCAAAAGTTATTCCGAGAAAAAAGTTATTGAGGAGTTGCTTAACCAAACCATAGAAACAACCAAATTAATTGCCCGGGCGGCTAAAAGCGAGAGCAATCTTCTTGATTTCGTTGTTGATTATCTTTCCACTCGCGATATGCATGTTTATGGAAAAACAACTACTATTCAGTCGGATTTGAAATCTTATATTTCAAAAACTAACAGCCTCTCGTCAAGTCTTCTATCTGTTCAAAGATCTCTTCAAGACAACAGAGAAGCTGTTGTTAATGCCGAAAGATCTATTGAAGAAAAAGAATTATCGCTTGCCGAAATAAAAGCAGGCTCTACCGAGTTAGAAATTCGCGCTAAGAAAAGCGCTGTTCAACAAAAAGAAGATGCTTTGATTGCAGCAAAACAAGATTTTAGCGATTGTTATATTTACGCTCCTTTTGACGGTATTATCACCGACATAAAAGTAAAGAAAGGCGATTCGGTTTCAGTGGACACAACAGTGGCTAATATTATTACTCAACAAAAAATAGCAGAAATTTCTCTTAATGAGGTTGACGCGGCTAAAGTAAAAGTTGGCCAAAGGGCAACTCTTACCTTTGACGCTCTCTCCGAGACAAGTATTTCTGGTCGGGTTTTTGAAGTTGATGCGCTGGGAACGGTAATTCAGGGAGTGGTAAGTTATGGAGTTAAAATTGCTTTTGATACCCAAGACGAAAGAATAAAGCCCGGGATGAGTGTTACGGCAGACATTATCACCGATGCTAAGCAGGATGTTTTAGTTTTGCCAAGTAGCGCAATTAAATCGCAAGGGGGCGTTTATTTTGTTAAGTTGGTAGACGTGCCAGCGGAGATGAGGCAAAAATTATTAGCTAATATTTCAGGAGTGGTCTTACCAAACCCGCCAAGGGAGCAGGTCGTAGAAACGGGACTTTCAAACGATATTTCCACAGAAATTGTAAGCGGTCTTAAAGAAGGAGATATTGTTGTTACCTCAACCATCACTTCAAATAAAATTAAAAATACCCAAACTCAAAGCAGTAGTGGATTTCAAATGCCGGGAATGGGCAGTCAAAGAAGCTTACGTTAATCCTATGATAGAAATTAAGAACATTTCCAAGATTTATAAAACGGGCGATGTTGAAACCAAAGCGTTAAAGGATATTTCTTTTTCTATTGATGATGGCGAGTTCGTAGCTATTATGGGGCCATCCGGCTCGGGAAAATCAACTTTAATGCATATTTTGGGATGCTTAGATGCGGCAACCTCGGGTCAGTATTTTTTTGATGGAAAAGACGTTTCCAAGTTTTCAGATGACGAACTGGCTGATATCCGGAAAGAGAAAATCGGTTTTGTTTTTCAATCGTTTAATTTATTGCCCAGGACAACGGTTTTGCGTAATGTTATATTGCCTTTAATTTATGCGAATTTTCCCCGAGAAAAAAGAGAAGAAATCGCCAGGAATTCTTTATTAAGCGCCGGTTTGGATGAGGCGCGTTTTAACCATCTTTCCAATCAGCTTTCAGGAGGAGAAATGCAAAGAGTTGCCATTGCCAGAGCCTTAGTAAACGATCCAGCTATTATCTTTGCCGACGAACCAACGGGCAATCTTGATAGTAAAACAGGGGAGCTTGTTATGGAAACTTTCCGGAAATTAAACAAAGAAGGTCGAACGATTGTTTTAATTACGCATGAAAAATATATAGCCGAAAATGCCAAAAGAAAAATTTCCATCAGAGACGGAGAAATTATAGAAGATATTATTAATCACCATTAATCAAGTCCCGCCCTGCATCCCGCAAGGCGGGACGCAGATAAAGCGAAGAGGACTTCGTCCTCTTCTTAATCTTCGCTCGGTTCTGCCTCGCTTGATAGATGAAGCAACACTTCATCGCCCGACTACCGAAGTTTATGTTCATTTCAGATTTATTTGAGGAAACATATTTTGCCATTTCTGCAAATAAAACAAGGTCGGGCTTGACCATTTTAGGTATTGTGATTGGGATAGGCTCTGTTATCGCAATGATTTCAATAGGTCAAGGGGCAAGCGGACAAATTCAATCAAGCATTGAAGGACTTGGTTCAAATCTTCTTACAATAATGCCCGGTGTTGTCCAGCCCGGCAGAGGTATTGTTTCTTCTGGGCGTGGTGCGGCAGAAACACTCAAAAACGAAGACATCGAAGTTCTACGTTCGATTGCCGGGGTAGCTTACATTTCTCCGGAACTCCAGCGGCGTTTTCAGATCGTTTCGCCGGCAGGCAACAATACTAATTCAACCATTATCGGAGCGACCGCAGAATATCCTTTAGTAAAAAATGTTTCTGTTGAACAGGGGTCATTTATTTTAGAGAACCAGTTGCGCAGTATGAGCCGGGTGGCGGTATTGGGCCCAACGGTCGCTAAAGACCTTTTCGCGGACTCTGACCCAATTGGTAAAACTATTCGCATCAACAAAGTAAATTTTAAAGTTATCGGCGTGCTTCAGGCAAAAGGCGGCGCCGGGTTCTTTAATCCTGACGATATAGTGCTTGTGCCGCTAACCACAATGCAAAAAATCTTAGCTGGCGCGGATTTTCTTTCAACAATTGCGATAAGTGTGCAGGAGAAAAACCTGATGTCGCAGGTGCAAGACGAAGCAGTCGTGGCGCTTAGCGTCAAACATCGCGTTGACCCGCAAAACCCCGATTTCTCCATTCTTTCGCAGGCGGATATTCTCGGAGCGCTGACTCAAATAACGGATACATTTACCATTTTTCTTGCCGCTGTCGCCGGTATTTCTTTAATTGTTGGCGGCATCGGCATTATGAATATGATGATGACTACGGTAACCGAGAGAACCCGGGAGATTGGCCTTCGCAAAGCAATCGGGGCAAAAAGATTAGATATTAGTTTACAATTTTTGGCAGAAGCCGTAATGCTTACTTTTTTGGGCGGAGCTGTCGGAATAATTTTGGGCGCTGGCTTAGCTTATGGAGTAACGTTTTTTACCGGTATGGCCACCAAAATTTCTTTATTTTCAATTATTCTGGCTTTTAGCGTATCTGCCGGCATTGGGATTGCTTTTGGTTATTGGCCCGCCCAAAAAGCAGCCAAGCTTAATCCCATTGAAGCGCTGCGCTACGAATAATCTTATGAAAAAAATAATTCCAATCACTATTGCCTTAGTTGTCGTGGGTGGCGGAGCTTTTTACGGCGGGATGATATACGGACAAAATAGAAGTCCTCTAAGCAATTTTTCTCGCCAGAATCTCCAAAACCTAACCCCGGAACAGCGTCAGCAGCTTTTTCAGGGAAACATAGGGGGAGGCTCTGGAGGATCCGGAAGAGGAAGCGGCTCAGGGTTTCTTAACGGCGAAGTCCTTGATAAAGATGAGAAAAGTTTGACTCTCAAAATGTCAGACAGCGGCTCAAAAATTGTCTTTTTTTCAAGCTCTACTCAAATATCCAAAACAACCGACGGAGCAATAAATGATATTGAAGTTGGGAAACAGATTACGGTAAGCGGCAATCAAAATTCTGACGGTAGCTATACGGCAAAGATGATTCAATTGAAACCGTCGGCTCAAAAATAGTATGGATTTAACGTATTTTGCCAAAACCCTTGACAAGAATTAAATTAGAGTTAAACTGATAGTGATATGGAAAAGTCGTCTTTCATAAATAGAAATCATAGCCATCATAAGCCGCAGTTCGCTGTAGGCAGTTTTGTGATGGCAATAAAGATGAAGTATTCGTATTAAACAGAAATTATATTTTTAGACATCACAACCAGCCGACAGCGAGCGGCTGGTTTTTGTTTTGTTCATTAGAAAATTAAAGAAAGGAGAAAAAATGAGCCGCACCGGATTTACACAGTGGCGCAGAGCTTTTGGAGGAATGGGCAGTCACATCTTATTTTTTATCCAAAGCGAGGAGAAAGAATTCTTTCTCCTCGCACGTTATGGTCGCCATAGCTCAACTGGCAGAGCGTTCCTTTGTGAAAGGAATGGTTGGGGGTTCAAGTCCCCTTGGCGACCCAAATATGAGTTATCAAAGTAGAAAAAGAAAAAGGTCGAAATTAAATAAGCTCAAATTTTTCATTGGGTTAAATTTGGTTAAGTTCTTTAACAAAACAAAAAAAGCCGTGAAGAGGAGGGAGACAATGAGATTTTCCGGAACAAAAAAAGTAATGGAATTTCTTAGGGCAAGAAACAGAACGATTAGTCCAAATAATCTTAGAATTAACGAGTGGGTGGACGAGTACTTAGATAGATGCTTTGGCAGAGGCGAGCCGGTGAATATTCTGACTCAATGGTGCATATCCAAAGATTTAGAAGAAAGATTTAAGAAGCAGGGCGGTGATTTTGCGCCGACTAAAAAAGAAAGAAAGTTTTTTGAAGCAGAGCTTCCGCAAATAATTTCTATGTTTCTGGATAGCGGTTTTAGATTAAATTGGTGGATTACTTTTAACAGGTCGTATCTTGACAGCGGACGCATCGCTATAGAGCTGGAGAAAAAATATAAGGAGATGATTTTAGAGTTAGCTCGGGAAATTTCTTTGGACGGCAACGTATTATTCCTGGATTGGGAAGAAGATGTGCTGGGAACTCGTCCGGCTTCGGACAAGAGTATATTGGAGAATTTTAAGCAATACATTCAACAGAGAGCTTTCAGTATAGAATTTCAGAGGCATTCAAATTGGGCGGAGAAAGAAGCTGGGCTCTGCCAAACCAAAAAAGAGCTGGAGAAAGACGTAAAATTTCAAATTGCTTGCGAGGTAAAAGAGGGAAGCTTTCTACTAAGCGAAGAGTCTCCATTTGCCGGAGAATTTATTCTAATGCCATTGGAGGCTCCGGAAAGATATGATTTCTTTGCTGTTCTTGCCGACAGCTTTAAGCGGCGAATAGTTTCTCTACTCTCCCTTTATCCGTGGAGATTAGAATAAATAGAACTAAAGAGTGGCTTGAATGTTTTTGAGCCACTTTTTTTATTTCTTTCTATCTTAAAATGCAGTTCTTGTTATTGAGTGGCGCGCGCTGTAAGCGGGGCGATTTTTTGGTATAATGAATATTAGCGATGAGGACTGCGTCCTCGTCTTAATCTTCGTTCCCTTCGCGGAACTCGATATATGAACAACGCGCCATTTTCTTTAGAAGAGCTTAAAAAACTCCGCAAGCCGGTTTTAAATGTTAATGCCGAGCATAAAAAACACCTGAAAAAAATGGAGCAGCTTGCAATTTGGATTACAGACCATGTCGGCACTATGGGATTTTTTATTATAATTTTAAGCTGGACTATTATCTGGCTCGGTTGGAATGCATTGGCTCCCAGCCATTTAAAATTTGATCCGTTTCCGGCTTTTGTTTTATGGCTTTTTATTTCTAATATGATACAGATTTGCCTAATGCCTTTAATCATGGTTGGGCAAAACCTGCAAGGCCGGCATTCCGAAATCAGGGCGGAAGCGGATTTTAAGATAAATATTCAAGCCGAGCGGGAAATAGAAAATATATTATTGCATCTTGAAAACCAGAATAAACTCATATCGGAGATTTTAAAAAAACTGGAAAAATAAATAATTTGTTTTCGTTAAAACATTTCTATTATGGGAGTCATTTTATTTTCTTTCGCCACTTTTCTCTCTATTTTTATTGGCGGCCTGTTCGCAGTAAAATTTAAAGACAAGCTTCACTTGTTAATGAGTTTTATCGCTGGCGTATTGCTTGGCGTAGTCAGTTTTGAAATCCTTCCCGAAATCATCTCTCAGGTTAATGAAAATAAACTTCAAGCCATAGAGCCAATGATTGCTCTCGTTATAGGGTTTTTATTGTTCCATATTTTAGAAAAGGTAATCGTTATACACTACGCTCATGAAACTGATTATGCCGACCACAAGCATCCGCAAGTCGGTATTTTATCTGCTCTGGCTTTAGCCGGCCACAGTTTTATAGATGGGGTAAGCATCGGTCTTGGTTTCCAAGTGAATGTTGGCGTAGGGGTGCTCGTTGCTATTGCGGTTATCTCCCACGGTTTTACCGATGGCGTGAATACTATTGCCTTGATGCTCAATAATAATAACACTATAAAGAAAGCCAAAACATTTCTGTTTTTGGTTGCGGCGGCCCCGGTGCTTGGAGTATTGTCTACTTTATTCTTTAGGGTTTCCCCCCATTTTCTTATTTGGTATCTTGGCGCCTTTGCCGGTTTTTTACTTTATATTGGAGCTAGCGATATTTTGCCGGAGGCTCACAGCAAGCATAGTTCTATGAAAATGATAGGACTCACGATTTTAGGCGCTGTTTTTATTTTCCTCATAACGCGTTTTGCTTAATGGAACCTTTAGCGTCAAAAATTAGACCTAAAAACTTGGAAGAATTTTTCGGGCAGGAGCATTTGGTGGGAGAAGGAAAGCCCTTGAACATTGCCATCAAGCAAAAACATTTGTTTTCTTTTATCTTTTGGGGGCCTCCGGGAACCGGAAAAACAACTTTAGGTAAAATATACGCAAAAAGTTTAGATGCCAAGCTTTATGAATTATCCGCGGTTTCGGCCGGAAAAGCGGATATCAGAAAAATACTGGATGAAGATTCCCAAAACGTTCCCAAAGTTTTGTTTCTGGATGAAATCCATCGCTTCAATAAGGCCCAGCAGGATTTTCTGCTTCCTTACGTTGAAAGAGGGGAAATAACGCTTATCGGAGCGACAACGGAAAATCCCAGTTTTGAAGTGATACCTGCTCTGCTTTCCCGATGCAGGGTTTTTGTTTTGAACGAACTCTCAAATGAGAATATGAAAGCCATTATCAGAAGGGCCGGTTTAAAGATTGATAAAAAAGCTGAAGAGTGGCTGATTAATATGGCAAACGGCGACGCGCGACAGGCGATTACAATGCTGGAAAACACACAAGAGCTTTATAAAAAAATCACGGTGGAAAATTTAAAGAACGCGCTGCAATCAAAATTTTTAAGATATGATAAAGCGGGGGAGGAGCACTATAATACCATTTCAGCTTTCATTAAAAGCATGAGAGCTAGCCAGCCAGATGCGGCTTTGTATTATTTGGCGAGAATGATTGATTCGGGAGAGGACCCTAAATTTATAGCGCGCAGAATGGTTATTTTTGCTTCAGAGGATATAGGTTTGGCCCAGCCCACGGCTTTGGTGGTTGCAAATGATGTATTCAGGGCTGTGGAAATAATCGGGTTGCCGGAATGCGGCATTAATCTGGCACACGGAACCGCTTATTTATGCCAGTGCAAAAAGGACAAAAGCGCTTACAATGCTTATATGGAGGCAATGGGAGATGTAAAACAATATGGTAATCTGCCAATTCCTTTGAATTTACGCAATCCGGAAACAAAGCTTATGGAAGAATTGAATTACGGGAAGAATTACGAAAAATATTCCAAAGAGTCATTCCTGCCCGACAAATTAAAAGGGAAAATGTATTTAAAATAATTTATTGGCTTTTTACTACAACTGTGCTACAATGCGGTTAGTTCGAAAAGTTCTTTGAATCTGAAGGAAGGAGAGAAAAAAATGTGGCTGAGGGTTTTTCAGAAAAGGGAATTTACCTGTCTGAAATGCAAAACTTCTATTATTGTCTGGCCTGTCGCAAAACCCAAATGCAGGTCATGCGGGGGAAAAATGCCAATAGTTTCTCATCCTCGCGAAATAGCAGCGAATATTTTTTTCGAATTATTTCCGCATAAAGCTCCGTTAAGATGGTGGCTCAATCGATTAATTTCCAGAGTTTTCGGCCTCTAGAATATCTAATCAAAATAGAAAAGGGCTTTGTTCTTTGCGCAAAGCCTTTTTATTTTTGAAATTTACCCATTTTTTGATAGGTGCTGGCGAAGAGAACTTCGTTCTCTTCTTCACCTTCGTCCCGCACCCGAATCATAATGAAGGGTGGAGAAGAGCAAATGCTCTTCGACTGGCGGGACTCGGTATATGATTTATCTCCTAAAGTAAGGAGGCGGGACGAGCAAT
>JAUSLA010000052.1 GCA_030646565.1 bacterium | reverse complement strand
ACTTGCGTTGTCAACCTTCAAATCAATCGCGCCGGCGGTGAAGGTGTTGCCGGTGGATGTTTCTGTGTCGCTGAAGTATGCAATGGTTCCGCCCACTGCAATGGCCGCGACCGCGCCAATTACGCTTAAACTAATTAATATACGCTTGTTCATATTTTTTATTTTGTTTACCCCCCTCTTTTTACCCCCCTCTTTTTTAAAAAGAGTGGGGTTAAAACTCATGCAAACTGTTTGCTATTCTTTTTTTCAAATGCCCGTATGTGCTTTTAAATTGCTTCAGTTGTTTTTCTCTTGTTGTAGCATCTTTCTGCGATTTGAATGCTTCGTAATAAACAAGAGAAAATGGTCCTCTTTGGGCAGTTGAAAAATTTTTTCCCGTGTTATGCTCTTGAATTCTCTTTTTAAGATCTTTTGTATAGCCTATGTATAATTTATTGTCTTTCTTGCTCTTCAACACATAGACATAAAACATAAATCCTAAAAGAGGGGGGTGAATTAATTAATTATTTAATGAATGCCGTCTGACCTGCTACGGCCGGTCGACTTTTCCTAGTTTCCTCCTTTACCCCCTTCTTTTCTAAAAAGGAGGGGGTGAACCCTGCCCCGGACTTTAAAGGTCGGGGCGCTCCCCCCAAATCTTTTTGATTCGGGGCATAGCTCATATCGGAGATCAGGCCACCGCGTCCAATTATTTTAGGCGCGCGGGTTTGGGCTCCATAAAATTATCTTAATTTTTATTTGTCCTACTTGTCAAAATTCTTATCCACACTTTGTCCACTCGCCTTAATCCCCTGTCCTACTATCGTTATTTTTGATTTCAAAAAACAAAAACGCAGTTAAAAACTGCGTTTAAAATCTGTAAATAAAAAACCATCTTTCCCCCTTGCTTCTTAATTGGGCTTGATGCATAGATTTTTTCATTTCTATCGCTCCACCCCCCACCTTTGGTGGTTTTGTTCTTATTGGTAAATCTTAAACAATCCAAAAATCTTGTCAAGCCCTTCTTATGTCCTACCTTTATGTCCTATCTATTTTATTTCAATTCCACTTTTGCGCCGGCTGCTTCAAATTTCTTTTTGAGCTCATCCGCTTCCTCTTTCTTGACGTTCTCTTTTACCATTTGAGGGCTAGCAGCTGCGGCGTCCACCAAATCCTTGGCTTCCTTTAAGCCCTTCTGGGTAATATCTCTTACAACTTTTATCACTTCTATCTTTTTATCTCCGACTGAAACCAGCTCAATATTAAACACGCTTTTTTCCTCCCCGGCCGAAGCGGCGGCGACTGAAACCGCTGGAGCTGCCGCCATTGGCGCTGAAGCCGATACTCCGAATTTCTTTTCCAGAACTTTCACCAGTTCTGCTAAATCCAAAACAGACATTTCTTCGATTTTTTTGACGAGGTCTTCAAACTTTTTTGGGACCTCAATGATTTCTTTTTCTTCTGCCATAGTTTTCATATAAACATTTAAACATAATAACATTTAAACAAATTTGAAGCGCAAAATGTTTAGATGTTTAAATGCTTAAATGTTAAAATGATTTTACTTGTTAATTGAACTTAATAAATAAACTAGACCTTTTAAATTGTATTGCAAAGCATATACAAAGTTAGAAATCGGCGAAGCGATGCTTCCAACTAATTTTGCCAGCAACTCTTCCCTGGTCGGCAATTGGGCCAAAAGAATCATCTCTTCTTTGCTTTTAAATTGATTCTCGAAAAAACCGCCCAAAATTTTTACTTTGTTCTTCTCCAGGGAAAGCTGATAAACTGTTTTTGCCGGTAAAACTTCGTCTCCAAAACCAAAGACAAAAGCAATTTCTTCCTTAAATTGTTCTTCGTTAAAATTAAAATTCTTTTCTTTAAGGACTAAGCTGGCCAAGGTTTTCTTAACAACTTGGATTTTGGCGTCAACTCCTTTTAATTTTTTTCGCAAAACGGATAAATCCTTTACTTTAAGCCCTGTTATTCCAACCAAAACAATCGCTTTCTGTTTAGCAATGTTTTCCCTTAACCCTTCAATTATTTCTTGTTTTTTTATTTTAGAAACAGCCATAGTGGTAATACCTATTTAGTTATTGCAAATGTCTGAGGGCAGTTTTCCGAGGTGGACATATCGCAGTCCCGCCCGCATCTCGCTATGAAATATCTTATAATGTAATGCTGATCGAAGAACGTTCGTTCTTCTCTACCCTTCGCTGCGGCTCGGGTGCGGGACGAGATAGAGCAGCGGCCGAAAATAAGCTTTGTCTTGCCACTTCTGCCGACTGCGTGTCAACCGAGGGAAACTGCCCGAAGATATTCGTAATATCCCCAACCGCCTTCCGACATGAGATGTTTTCTACAAATAATAAAATAAAATGCCTGCTGTCGCAGACAAATAAAACAATAAAATCTCTTTATTGTTTAATCCTCGGCAGGCCTGTCCGCCGAAGCTCCGAATGAATGAGGAGCGAAGGAGGAACCTTTACATTTACCAATAACCTGCTGTCTGCGGATAGTTCTATATTATTCTTTTCTAAATAATATGTCAA
>JAUSLA010000013.1 GCA_030646565.1 bacterium | reverse complement strand
GTAGTCATTGCCATTATTGGTTTGCTTGCTTCTATCATTTTGGTTTCTCTAAAAGGAACAAGGGAAAAAGCCAGAATTGCCAAAAGTTTGGATTTCAGCCAAAGGATTAATCACGCATTGGGCGCTTATGCCGTGGGTATCTGGAGGTTTGACGAGGGCTCGGGAACTATTGCTTCTGATTCCTCGGGTTATGGGAATAACGGAACTTTAGTTAATGGTCCTGTTTGGACAACTGACTCTCCTTCTGGCAAGGGTCGAGCTCTAAGTTTTGACGGGGTGAATGACTATGTGGATGCGGGGAATGGAGCAACCTTACAACCTAATTATGTAACATTAGAGACTTGGGTAAAAACAACCACTACAGCAGGAGGAAGAGTTGCCGCACATGTAGGAGGCGGGAAATATCCTTATGATATCTATCTCAATCCTAACGGGACAGCAAGATGGGAATTCGATGGTATTAGTGCCGCTGTATCAAATCAATCTGGCAACAAAAAGGTTAACGATGGTAATTGGCATTATATAACTATTGCGTATGATGGATCTACAGGGTTTTTGTATGTTGACGGGGTTTTAGATGTGTCTATAGCATATAGTGGCGGGGTTTTAGAGTACAATGGAAGTTCATTTCTAATAGGAAAGGGTGGTGATGGTCACGTTTTTAATGGCCTTATCGACGAAGTCCGCATTTACAATAGCGCTTTGGGCATAACTCAAATTCAAAAACATTACGCCGAAGGTTTAGAAAAACACCAAAATCTTGCCAAGCAATAAATTTAAACAAAGCCCGAGGTTGTTTAAATTTAAATAAAATTTTATGAATAAGCTACTTATTATTGGGAATTGGAAATGCAACCCAACAACTTTAGCTAAAGCTAAGCAGCTTTTTAATTCGGTGAAAAAGGGAATTAAGAAAATTAAGAATATTGAGGTGGTTATTTGTCCACCGTTTGTTTATCTGTCTGTCTTAGCCGCCTCCGCCAAAGGCTACGGCGGACTTCGCTTCGGCTCGCAGGATTGCTTTTGGGAAGACAAAGGCTCTTTTACCGGAGAAATTTCACCGGCTATGCTGAAAGATACAGGGTGCGAGTATGTAATAATCGGTCATTCAGAGAGAAGAAAATATCAAAAAGAAACGGATGAGATGATAAATAATAAAATTAAAGCGGCTTTGAAAGCAGGATTAAAAGTAATTTTATGTATAGAAAAAATTATCCAAATTAAAAAAGATTTAAAGAATATAAAAAAAGAGCAATTGAAAAATTTAATAATTGCCTATGAACCTATATTTGCTATCGGCACCGGGAAACCTTGCGCTGTAGAAAAAGCAAAAAAAATGAGAAATGTAATTGGGAATATCTTAAAAATAAACCCAGTTTTATATGGAGGCAGCGTCAACTCTCAAAACGCCAATGACTACATCGAAAAAGCCGGTTTTCAAGGTCTTTTAATCGGCAGCGCCTCATTGAACCCAAAAGAATTTTTAGCAATCGTAAAAAATATTAGTAAAAATTGACTTTAACGACAATTTTTGTTATGTTAAATAATAATTTATTCGTATACCGAAGCTTTAGCTGAGGTGGAGAAGAGAACGAAGTTCTCTTCGACTTAATTCGTAATTCGTAGGGATATGGATAAGATATTGGAAGGCTATTTTTTTAATCCGACCAAAGGGAATTTGGAAATCGAGCAGGTGATTGAAGAGTTATTCAGCTATATCTCCGAAAAACCGGAGAAGTTTTATGATATTATTGTCGGCTGCGATTCTTCTTCCGGGGAAGAACCCCACTTTCCATTAGCCGTAGTTGTTTTAAGAAGGGGAGAAGGGGGGCGATTTTTTCTCAAAAAAATCGCCTACAAAGACAGAAAATTTTATAATTGGAAACAGAGGATTTTGGAAGAAGTTTTTCTTTCCTGTCAGCTGGCTTTATATTTGAGAGAAAATTTTGAGGAAAAAACCAAAAGCGTTTCACGCCCTTCCAACTGGCAGTTTCGATACATTCACGCTGATGTTGGAGAAAACGGGGCAACTAGAGATATGGTTAAGGAAGTTACGGGTTTGATTAAAGGAAACGGCTTTGAACCTAAAATAAAGCCCGAGTCGTTCGCCGCCTCTAATGTGGCAGACAGATTTTCGTAATCATGTCCTCGGTCAAATTGCGCCAAGAATTTTTGAAATTTTTTGAAAAGAAGGGGCACAAGATAGTGCCCTCAAGTTCGCTTATACCAACCGACCAATCAGTGCTTTTTACTTCTGCCGGAATGCAGCAGTTCAAGCCTTATTATTTGGGAGAGCCGTCGCCTTACGGCAAAAATGTTGTTTCCTGCCAGAAATGTTTCAGAACTTCTGATATTGAAGAAGTTGGAGATGAAAGCCATCTTACTTTTTTGGAGATGCTGGGAAGTTTTTCTTTCAGCCGAGCGTTAGCGAAGGGTAAAGAAGAAGATTTATCTTCTTCGCCTGGTGGATATTTTAAAGAAGAAGCGATAAAATTGGCTTACGAATTTTTATTTAAAGAATTGAAATTCCCTTTGGAAAAAGCTTTTTTTACGGTTTTTGAAGGGGACCCTTCGACGGGCTCAGAGCAAGCGGTGCCGCCCGACGAAGAGTCAATTTTAATTTGGAAGAAGCTGGGCGTGCCGGAAGATAAAATAAAGAAATTCGGCAGGGCGGATAATTTCTGGGGACCGACAGGAGAAGAAGGGCCATGTGGCCCGACAACGGAAATTTATTTAAATGGAATAGAGGTTTGGAATCTAGTTTTTAATGAATATTATCAGAATAGAGATAAAAAATTAGCGCCTTTGGCGCAAAAAGGCGTTGATACCGGAATGGGATTTGAAAGATTGGCAATGACGGTTCAAAATAAATCAAACGTTTTTGAAACGGATTTGTTTTTACCGATTATCCAAAAAATCGAAGGGGGAGACGAAAAAGCAAAAAGGATTATCGCGGATCATATAAAGGGCGCGGTTTTTTTAAGCGCAGAGGGAATTTTGCCTTCTAATGTTGAAAGAGGTTATGTCTTAAGAAGAATTTTGAGAAGAGCGATAAGATACGGGAAGTTATTGGATTTGCCTGAGAATTTTTTAATTCCGTTAGCAAAAATAGTGATAGAAATTTATAAAGATGTTTATCCAGAAATCCAATTAAAAGAAGCAGATATTTTAACGATTATACGGAACGAAGAAGAAAAATTTGAAAAAACATTAGAAACCGGATTAAAAGAATTGCAAAAACTAATGAGTTGGTATATAGACGAAGGATTGTGGGACAAAACCAGCTCGCAAGCCACTCCAATAGAAGATGCGGAAAGATTGGGTGAAAAACTTTTTGATATTTTTCAAAAATATGGTTTTCCCTTAGAGTTATCTCTTGAGGAAATAGAAAAAATGGCAAAGGAAATAGAATATTCAATTTCGAATTGGAGAGATGAAATAATAAAAGGATTTAATAAATCACTTGGAAAACATCAGGAAATTTCTCGCGCCGGGGCTGAGAAAAAATTTGGCGGGGCAGGAATAAGAGCAAGTTATAAGGCGGTAAAACTTCACACGGCCACGCATTTGCTTCATTCGGCATTGAGAAAAGTTCTGGGAGAACACGTCAGACAAATGGGTTCCGATATTACAGCTGAAAGATTGAGATTTGATTTCGTTCATTCTCAAAAAATGACAGATAAGGAATTAAAAGAGACGGAAGCTCTGGTTA
Source organism: bacterium (assembly GCA_030646565.1). Taxonomy (GTDB): domain Bacteria; phylum Patescibacteriota; class Minisyncoccia; order Minisyncoccales; family RBG-13-42-11; genus JAUSLA01. Next base: position 2,446 of record JAUSLA010000013.1, on the reverse strand, counting down.
ATCAAAAAATTAAAGAGGATTTGGAGGTAAAAAAAGAAGAAATGAAATATGGGGATGCTTTAAAAATAGGAGCTTTGGCATTTTTCCGTGAGAAATATCCCGAAAGAGTTACGGTCTATTCTATCACGAGTCCCGCGAAGCGGGATGAGGGGAAGAAGAGAACGCAGTTCTCTTCGCCCGGCGATTTTTCGAAAGAGATATGCGCCGGCCCTCACGCAAAAAAAACTTCAGAGCTTGGAAGTTTTAAGATTGTCAAGGAGGAATCGTCGGGAGCGGGTGTGCGAAGAATCCGGGCTATTTTAAAATAAAAATAACCCGACTTCTTCTTACACCAAGTCCCGCTTGCGGGACGAAGGTAGAAAGGAGCGCAAAGTGCTCTTTGACCTCTTCACTGTCGCTTGGGAATCAGAAGAATTAGAGCAACCTTGGAATAAGTGATATAATTTTATTCAGCTACCGAAGCTTTAGCTGAGGTGGAGGGCGAAGAGGACTTCGGCCACCCGAGCCGCAGGCGATGGGTGGAGAAGAACACGAATGTGTTCTTCGACTCTTCTTAAACCTTCGCTCCGCTTGCGGAGCTCGGTAGAAGAAGGAATCTTCTTCGACAACATGCCAAAAAAAGTAATTGATATTTTTCCTCCACAAAAAAAGCGCGACATTGGAAAATCGGCTATTCCTGAAAAAGCAGAACTAAAAGCAGCGTCTTTTGAGGAAAAAACAAACTTCAAGCCAGAAAAACAGATAAATATTTCGCATCATACCGAAAATGCGACTAAAAAGTCGGGAGGATTTTTAAGCGGTTTTAAGATAAAAAAATCCTCTTCGCTTACGAGTCCCGCGCCCGAGTCGATCAAAGAAGATAAATCTTCTTTTCTACCTTCGTCCCGCAAAGCGGGACTCGGTCAGCGAGGAGTGCGGGATGAGTCGAAGAATATTCATTCTTCTTCACCCTTCGCTACGCTCGGACAAATGAAGAAGAGAACGCAGCTCTCCTCGTTTTTTCTGTTGGGCTTTGCTTTTTTGTTTCTGACATTCGCCGCTTCCTATCTGACTCTTTCTGCGGCGAAAATAGAAATTTGGCCGAAAGGAGAAGTTGTTAATTTTGACGCAAAATTAACGGTAGATAAAAATAAAGATAAAGCGGATTTTTCAGCTAAAATTATTCCAGGGCAAATTATTGAGGAAAAGAAAACTATTTCTGATACATTTTTTGCTTCAGGAAAGATTAAAAAAGAAAACAAAGCGGAAGGTATTATTAGGGTTTATAACGCTAATTCCGTTTCCGCTCAAGTTTTGCTGGCTAATACCCGGTTTGTGTCAGCTTCCGGAAAATTATTCAAGACTCCCTCCAGAGTAACTATACCTGGCGCCTGGTATGATAAGGGAAAATTAATTCCCGGTGAAGTTGATGTTAAAGTGGCAGCCGACCAGCCGGGGTTAGAATACAACATTGAGCCCACAACTTTTTCCATTCCGGGGTTTGCCGGCACGGAAAAATACACTAAGTTTTATGGCAAGTCATTCCAGCAAATGTCGGGCGGTTTTTCAGAAGAGATCATTCAGATAACAGAAGCAGATTTAAGAAAGGCCGAGGATATTTTGACCAAAAAAGCGAAAGAAGAAGCAGAAGCCGCTTTAAAAAATGATTTAAAGAAAAAAGAAGGTTCGGAAGGAATAAATTTGGAATCATTGGCAAGCGGTATTCAGACAGAAGTGGGGGAAAAATTTACTTCGGGATCAATAGGGGCAGAAATGGAAAAGTTTGAATACAAGATAGGAGTGAAATCATCTGTTTTAGTTTTTCAAAAAGATGATCTGGTAAAATTTGCCAAAGAATTTATCCTGTCGCAAATAGCCCAAGACAAGAAGATAAACGAGGACAGCTTAAAAATAAATTTTACCCCGGATTTGAATAATGCGTCTTTAAGTAAGATTAATCTTGCCTTGGCAATTTCAGCTAAAATTTATTCAGATATAGATATCCTATTTTTGAAAAAAGTTCTTCAGGGAAAAACGCAAAGCGAAACCAAAGCTTTTTTAGAAAATCAGTCGGGAGTTGTGAAGGTAAAAGTTGAGTTTTGGCCATTTTGGGTTAAAAGGGCGCCGGAAGCCGAACAAAAGATTAAGATAAAGCTTAACCTTGACTGAATTAAATAACTTTGATAAACTAAAATATGTTTCTAGGCGAAGAGGACTACGTCCTCTTCTTCACCTTCGTCCGCCTATGGCGGACTCGGTCATTAATGCAAAATAGAGATTTAAGAAAAAACGGGATTGTTTTGGAGGCGCTGCCGAGCGCCACTTTTAGGGTGAAGCTTGAAGGCGGAGAAGAAATTCTTTGCCATTTGGCCGGTAAGATGCGCTTAAACAGAATAAGAATACTGACCGGAGACAAAGTAACGGTAGAATTAAGCCCCTACGATCAAAAAAGAGGAAGAATTGTGTA
>JAUSLA010000006.1 GCA_030646565.1 bacterium | reverse complement strand
GTGCCCCCGGAAGGAATCGAACCTTCATTTAAGGTTTAGGAAACCTTCGTCCTATCCGTTGAACGACGGGGACGCTATGCAAGAACTTTCTTTTAAAAGTTCTTGTCGCGCTCGACAAAAACTTCTTTAAGAAATTTTTGTATAGAGCTCTTCTTCTCAACACTAAAGTAGCATATTTTACCCTTGCTGACAACGATGCTTTTATGTTAAAATTAATTTAAGATTAATAACGTAAAATTTTTATTATGGAAAAATCACCAATTATTGATATAGCTAAAAAAGTTTGTCCGGCAGTCATAACGATTGTTATTTCCAAAGACCTCCCCAAAATAGAAGGTTTTTATTTTTTGCCTTTTGGCAACCAAAAACTTATCATGCCGAGAGTTGAAAACGGAAAAAAAGAAAAGACGAAAATCGGAGGCGGCTCGGGTTTTATTGTTTCCCCTAACGGCTATATTATGACTTCAAATCATGTTGTCGGCGACAAAGAAGCGGACTACACCGTTATTCTGGAACCTGAAAAAAAATATCAGGCCAAAGTGATATCAAGAGACCCGCTCAACGACGTTGCTATTCTGAAAGTAAACGCCGGAAATTTACCCTACCTTGAAATGGGCGATTCAGATAAAATTGAATTGGGCCAGACAGCTATTGCTATTGGAAACGCATTGGGAGAGTTTCACGATACGGTAAGCACAGGTGTGGTTTCCGGTTTAAGCAGATTGATTACGGCTTTTAACGGCGTCGACCAACAGGCGGCCACGCTAAGAGGTTTAATTCAGACAGATGCCGCCATTAACCCCGGAAATTCCGGAGGGCCATTGGTGGACATTGAGGGAAAGGTTATCGGAATTAATACGGCCATGGTTATGGGCGCTCAGAATATCGGGTTTGCCATTCCTATAAACTACGCCAAAAAGGACTTTGAAGAAGTTAAAAAATACGGAAAAATCAAAAGGCCTTTTTTGGGAGTAAAATATATTCTGCTGAATAAAGAAATAGCTGAAAAAAATAAATTAAAAGAGCAGAATGGCGCCTTAATTGTCAGGGAAGCATTGGGAGAATCGGCAGTAGTGAAAGGTAGCGCCGCCGACAGGGCGGGCTTAAAAGAATTTGATATAATTTTGGAATGCGAAAAAGAGAAAATAACTGAAAAAAATCCTTTATCTCTTATTCTCCAAAAATTCAAAGCCGGCGACGAAGTGCCCCTGAAAGTTCTGCGGAACAAAAAAGAAATAAATTTAAAAGTAAAATTAGAAGAACAAAAATAACAATCTGTTTTGTTTAATCCTGCTTTTTAAGCACAACAGCCCCGCAATTATGCGGGGCTGTTTTTTGGGGGTGGTCGACGGGTCACGATCCCGCAATCTCCGCGGCCACAGCGCGGCGCTTTAACCAATTAAGCTACGACCACCATATATTTTATTTTATTTTTACTTTATCTTTATAATAATGAACCAAGTGATGACAATTGAAACATAACCAAATTAAATTTTTGATAATATTATTATTTCTTTTTCCGTCTAAATGATGAGCGATGAGTACTCGTTTGTCCTCACAACCACACAATCTACACTTCTGGGGGGCACCACTTCTAAGAAGAAAGGTTCTGTATTCTTGATGATTTCCCCCTTTCCAAAGTGGATGGTTAGAGCCGGAATAAACCTGATTTCTCCATAAAGTTTGGTGAGATTTACTACAGAAAAATTTTCCACTTTTAGAATTAGTTAGCTGTTTGGGCGGTCTCCAAGTTTCTTTCCCACAAACATTACAATGCACAAACCTTCCTCTTAACTGGGATTTATACTGACATTCCCTAGAACAATGTTTACCGTGCCCAATCTTTAACCAGCTTGGTTTTGCATAAAATTTCTTACCGCATATTTTGCAGGAAACTTCTGGCATTATTCTATTTTATCTTGATTTGCTTGTAAGGTCAAACTACCAAACTGTGGATAAATCCATCGTTATGCCCTCGCGAGGAATCGAACCTCGATCTAAGCCTTAGAAGGGCCTCGTTTTATCCATTAAACTACGAGGGCTCTATACAAAATTTCCAAAAGAAATTTTATCGAGCTCGACGTAAATTATCTGAAATAATTTACGTATAGAGCATTATATCTAAAATTCCCTATTCCGTCAACTACGATTCCCACGAAGTGGGATGAGGTGAGTCAAAGAAGATAAATCTTCTTTTCCACCTGCGTCCCACTTTGTGGGACTTGGTAGATGAGGACGCAGTCCTCATCGCCAAAACAAATTCGGGTATTCTTTTTTGTCGGCTGCTTCAAATTTTTCTTTTCTCTCCTGCCATATTTGTAAAATATCGTTATATGTTTTTTCGTCAAATATTAAAGATTTTCCGGGAATTTCCGGCTTCGCTTTGTCGGCCAAAATACTATACTTGTAAAAAATGGAGCCGCTTAAAATCAAGAAAAAAAGCAAAATGACCAAAAATGTTAAGAATGGTTTTTCAGCCAAAATCCTTGGCAATGTTTGAAAAAAATGTTTAATTTTTTTCAATTGTATTCTCTTGATTCTAATCATTCTTAGAATTTATTTTGTGTAAACTTTTAATGAAAATAATGCCCGAACCGTATTTTTCTCCGCTGATTGATTGAAAGTTATGTTCTGAATTTCGGTTAAATAAGGAACGTTTTCAAGTTTCTCAAAAAACCTAAAAAGGTTGGAGGAAGCGCCCTCGGCATCTATCTGAAATGCAAGTGACGGCCAAGTGTTTTCTTCTGTTTGGCCAAAAGCAGCTAAAGATATTTTAGTTTTTATCTGGCTGTCTTTTGAAATTTTTTCCAAAAAAACAATAAACTCTACCGGCATTTGGGAATTAATAAACAGTTTGTCCGCTTCTTTTAATCTCTCGTTAAAGCCGTAATAGACATTTTTGCTTTGCTTCAAATTCTTAATTTTTAATTCAAGCGCGGATATTTTGGCTTTTTGAGAAATTAATTCTTTAGAACCTTTTTGGATTTCCAAGAAAAGAGGAGCAAAGATAAACCCCGCCACCAAGGATGCCAGAACAAAAAATGAAAATATTGCTAAATAAATTTTCCTCTGAAGGGTCATCTTGTCTTAAAACTCGCTGAAAAATTAATATTGTCCGGCTCAATCCAGCTGGAAGGCGGGAAGTTAATTTCATAAAAACGTTCTTCTTGCTCCAGATTCGCCTTAAATTGCAAAAGGATATCTCGGTTTGGAGAAAAACCTTGAAGATTATAAGCAACTCCCTCCCCTGCTTTAGATTGGGGAAAAATGGAAAGAGAGGTTAAAAAGATTCCCAGGGGAAGGTCTCTTGAAATTATCTCAAAGGTATCAAGAAATCTAAACCGCCCTTTATAAAAAGATTCCAATTGGACTATTTTTTCGTTGGATTGATTGATGTTTTCTTGAAACGTTTGCAGATTGGAACCTTCAAATTCTTTTTCTTCCTGATTATAGAGTATTTTTTGAGCTTCTACTTCTCCGGAAATAAAGATTTTTATTGAAAACAAAATTAAGGCAAAGCAAACAAGAGAAATCAAAAAGAAAAATCCTAAAATTAAAACTACCTTCAAATTTTCTTCTTTTCTTAGTTCTGCTTTTTTTTGCGGCGGCAATAAGTTGATCATCGAGTTTTTACGTAGTAAAAACGAAGATGGAGAAGAAGACAAAGTCTTCTTCGACTAACCGAGTCCTGCGAAGCAGGACGAAGGTTACGAATTATTTATTATTCCTCTTGAAAATTCCTAAGGGCTAATCCTAAAGCGGTGGCATAGCTTAAAGACGCTTCAAAAGACAGGCTTGATATTGCTTTTTTATCCTCTGGCAGAATATTTATCAAAGGGTTTCCCAATTCAACCGGCAACCCTAGTTCGGAAGAAAGAAAATCGGGCAGTCCTTTTAAGTTCGCTCCTCCCCCGCAAAGCAGTATTTTTTCTATAACAGCTCCGTTTGGCGACAAATGCTCATGCGACGAATGGTCCCGATAAAAACTTAAATGTTTTTTTATTTGCTCAACTAAGTCAGTCAGGGGCGGAATTAAAGCGTCAAAAATCTCGCCGCTCTTTTTTCTGGTTATAGCTTCTAATCCGTATTCTATTTTTATTTTCTCAGCCTCTGCTAAATCAATCTTAAGAGTACGGGCAATAGCTTCCGTAAGTTTTTGGGAAGAAACCGGTATAGAAGAAGTAAATCTCACGGCGGTTCCGGAAAAAACAATGAAACTTGTCTTAGTTGCCCCAAGATCAATCAAAAGAAGGGGCGACTTTGCAACCCCGTCTTTAGCTAAAGCCCTGGCAATGGCTAACGACTCAATTTCTAAAACCCGGGGCTTCAGTCCCGCCTTTTCTATACAAGAATAATATGAATCAACGGTTTTTCTGGCTAAAGCGGCGATTAATATATCGTAATGATCTAAATGGTTCTTTAGGGGAAGAATAATTTGAGTGTCTAAATACACTTCTTCCATGGGCAGAGGAATATAATTTTCAGCTTCGTAGATCACAGCAGATTTCAGGTCTTCTTCCGGCAATCGGGGCATCTGGATTACCTGCAAAAAAGCTTTTTCTTCCGGCAGGGAAGCAACAACATTTTTTGCCTTTATTTTTTTTCCTTTTGTTTCTGCCAGCGCTTTTCTGATTGCGTCAGATAAAGTATTTTCATTTTTGATCTCTCCCGCCCTTATCGCACCTTCTTTAAGTTGCGCTGACCCAAAAGAAACTATTTCAAATCCTGACTTCTTTTTTGCAAGCTGAACTGCCTTTATTGACAAATCAGAAATATCCAATCCAAATGTTTCCGGGTTTAAAGTTAAAAAATCCATATCACTACGAATTACGAATATTTACGAATCTACGAATAAATCATACCTTATTTTTCGAAATTCGTAAATTCGTATACCGAGTCCTGCGAAGCAGGACGAAGGTGAAGAAGAGGACGAAGTCCTCTTCGCCTTGATTCGTAATTCGTAGGGCTATTCAATTTCTTTCCAGCTTGTTACCTTCCAGCCGCCGCCGGAGCCGCTCAAAAAAGAGGTGTCTATTAAGCCGATTTCATAAGTAATTCTGGAATTGTTTTTTAAGTAAATACCATATCCTGTAATTTCTCTTAGTTGAGCGTTATTACTAACCTCAATCCAGCCGTTGGAGGTATAAAGAATATCCACTATGGCATTATTTTGAATTATAATCGCCGGGTTGAGAGCAGATATCGAAAGATACATTAAATAACTGCCTGCGTCCCCGGAACCCGATGAAACGCTGTTATTCGCAAGAGTAATAAGCCCGTCGCTAATAATTATGCCACTCAATGAATGATAAGTATTCTTATCTAATTGGACTATCGCATTATTTGTAATATTTACGCTGCCCGTAACCCAAACCTTACCGGTAAGGAAAAGCTTTGCGTTATTTTGAACGGTAAGATTTCCCTGGATTTTTTTAGGACCAAGATAAGTTGTCCCGCCATTCAAAATGTAATCACCCACATATGTTCCTCCTGTGGCCGCCTCATTTTCCCATTCGGTAATCTGCGCTTGAGAAATCGGCAAGGAAGTCGTGGCGATTTCTACAGGCGAGGGAATAAATTGCGAAGCAGTGCAGTTTATACTTGTAGAGGCGTAAAGAATACCAAAGATATTAGAATTTATGCAAATATCAACATAAGCATCGCCCGAGACATTTAGTCCGTCAATCATGTTTTCTTTCTTAGCCACTTTTACGGTGCCGGTAATTATGCCGTTGGACGCTCCAATGGAGCCATTGGAAAAAACATTGCCATTAATAGTAGCATTATCATCTAACCTTATTCCTCCGTCGCCAACTTGGGCGCCGAAAAAGAAAGAAACTCCATCGGCAGAAATCTGATAAACTACCTGGTTTTTCTTTATTCTATTGGAATCATCTCCCTCTGAAGTAATAATTTTTGTCCCGCCGAGCCCATCCGTTATTGTAGTTGTTGCTCGGGCATCGCCAATAGTAAAAGATACCGAGTTTGACCACTTCATATTTTT
>JAUSLA010000070.1 GCA_030646565.1 bacterium | reverse complement strand
TCCATTATGAAAATTGCGTGGCCGAAACCTTCTTTTTCGTACCGGATTTTGACGCAAAACCTTTTCAAAAACGCAATCCACTGCTCTTTATTCCGATGGTGCGCAGCCACAGGCATTCCGTATAAAAACCACTGAAAATTGTCGCTAATATTAGCCCAGATATTCATATAACGGTTCTCGTGAATTTCTTCTAACACAATTACTTTCTTCGCAACGCGCATCGCTTCAAAAATTACCGCGTCCTCTTTCTCGCTGTGATGAAGCACATCCAACAATAAAGCAACATCAAACTCTTTATCATCAAAGGGAATATTTTCTCCGTCAAAAAGCACGAGCGGTAAATCAGTAATGTTCCAATCGACAACGTCTAAAATAGTGAAGTCGGAAAAAGTAAGACGAGAAAGCTCTTTGGCAATATTTCCGCTTCCAGAGCCGATGTCTAAAACCCGGCTGTCTGCCGGGATAAAGGGCGCGAGCCATTTCGCGACTCCCTTGGCGCGAATGTTCCACCTGAATTCTGTAAGACGAGTAACTCCTTTGCGCCACCAAAAATTTTCCGCTATTTGATTTGCCTTTTGTCTTGTTAACATTAAGTTACCCAATATTTTGATTTTGTCATTTCATCCCGCTTTGTTTCAATTTCCTCTCTTTCTTTTCTAGCTTTCTGCGAAAGAGAAATTAACTCCTTGTCGGTCAATTTTCCGAGCTTCTGAATTTCTTTTTCTAAAAATTCTTTTTCATTTTTCTTTGGAACAGATAGGACATAACCAAGCAGGACATCTAAAACCTGTCCTATCTTTGGCCCGGGCTTGATATCTAAAACCTTCATAATATCATTGCCAGACACCTTAAGCATTTTGGCTGATATCGGGTCATGGCTAACTCTTTCAATGACATATTTTAAGTGTCTTAATTTATAGGGCTCTGCTTTGGGCACGCCCGAGCCAATCCTGTCTGCCATCCTTACTTGCAGCAATTCTTCCATATTTTCCGGGCCTGCTTGCCTGACTAACCTTCTTACCGAGCTTTCAGAAACCTCATCCACATTGTAGTAAAAAAGATGGTATCTTACCAGTTTTACAATCTTCTCAATGTCTTTTTTTGAAAACTTCAAGCGATTTAAAATTTGGGCCGCCATTTTTGCTCCAACTATTTCGTGGCCGTAAAAAGTGGAGTCAGCCCCTTCTCCTCTTTTTGTTTTGGGCTTTCCAATATCATGAAGCAGGGAAGCCAAGCGGACAAATTGATTGAATTTTTGCTTTGCGGCAAAATCAAAAGCTCGTAAATTGTGCTCGTAGCACTAGTAGATGTGATGATTATTTTGGGACACGCCGTATCCTTGTTCCAGTTCCGGAATAATATAGCTTAAAAGGCCTAACTTCCTTAAGGACTCTATCCCCTCGGCAGCTCTTTCAGCCA
>JAUSLA010000062.1 GCA_030646565.1 bacterium | reverse complement strand
AATACCAATATGATGGAAGCTGCCAGACAAAGCGGCGTTAAAAGATATTTATATACCAGCAGTGTTGGCGTTTATTCGCCCGCTGAAATTTTTAAAGAAGACGACGTTTGGAAAACTTTTCCTTCGGAAAACGATAAATTTGCCGGCTGGGCAAAACGAATGGGCGAGCTTCAGGCAGAGGCCTATAAAATTGAGTACGGCTGGGATAAAATTGCGATTGTTCGGCCGGCAAATGTTTACGGTTGTTATGATAATTTTGACCCAAACAATGCTATGGTAATTCCTTCTTTAATAAAACGCGCTTTGGACGGAGAAAACCCCCTTTTGGTGTGGGGAGACGGTTCCTCAATAAGGGATTTTATTCATGCTAAAGATGTGGCTAAGGGAATGTTATTTGTGCTTGAAAAAGGCGCCAAAGAACCCCTAAATCTTGGAAGCGGTATAGGTTTTACCATTAAAGAAATTGTGGAAATTATAATTAACAATATGGAAATCAAACCGGAAGTTATTTGGGATACTTCCAAACCCTCCGGAGACAAGAAAAGAATAATGGATATTTCAAAAGCCAGAGCGCTTGGCTGGGAACCAAAAATTTCGCTTGAGCAGGGGATAAAAGAGGTAATGGATTGGTATGGAGAAAACAAAGAAATCACTGACAAAAGATACAACGTTTTTAAGAAAGAAAAACTTATTTAACCTTATTAATTAAGATTTTTTATGAAAGCGCTTATTACTGGCAATAAAAGCGGGCTTGGCAGATATCTTTCCGAGGGCTTTGGCGGCGCGGGCTTAGATAAGGAAACTTCTTTTAAAGAACGCGAAAAAATAAAAAAAGGAAGTTTTGACGTTATTATTCATTGCGCCTTTAATTCCTTGCAGGAAGTTAATTCAGAAACGCTTTTTCCCTACATTGAAGATAATGTGTTTTTAACAAAAGAATTAACCGCTATTCGTCATAAAAAGTTTATATTTTTTTCTTCCATAGACGTTTATCCGAAAAACAAAACAATTCATTCAGAAGAAGAAATTATCGGGCTGAATTCAATAAAAGGAATATACGGGCTCACGAAACTTATTTCCGAATCAATAGTGGGGAATTATTGCAAAAATTATCTTATTTTAAGAGGAACTGCTTTTTTGGGACCGTATTCAAGAAAGAATAGTTTAATCAAGATTATTGAGGCCAAGGAATGTGATTTAACACTAACTGGCGATTCGGAATTTAATTATGTTTTACATTCCGACATTTTAAACTTTTTGAAAGTTGCAATAAAAAGAGACCTTAGGGGAATATATAATTTGTCATCTTCTAAAAATATAACTATTTCCGAAATAGCGAAAACCTTAGGAAAGAAAGTCAGATTCGGGGAATATCAATATAATACGGGGAAAATAAACAATAAAAAAATATCTTCAATTTTTTCTGCTTTCAAAAAAACTTCAAGAGAAGCAGTAGATCAATTTGTAAAAAAAGAATTGTAAAATGCAAAAGAAAAAAATTTTAATTTGTGGCGCCGCAGGTTTTATCGGCAGAAATATGGCCGAGTACTTTGCCCAAAGGGGAGATTTTGAAATTTTCGGCACATATTTTAATTCAGAGCCCTTAAGTAATCCGAAAATTACAATGATAAAAGCGAACCTGACAAACAAAGAAGATGTGGGTAGGGCGGTAAAAGGAATGGATATTATAATACAAGCAGCCGCCACCACTTCGGGAGCCAAAGACATTGTTGAAAAACCTTATTATCATGTTACCGATAACGCGATTATGAATTCTTTGATTTTCAGGGCAGCTTACGAGTATAATGTTTCACATATTATATTCTTTAGCTGTACCGTAATGTATCAATCAAGCGATAATCCTGTGAAAGAAACTGATTTTGACGCGAACAAAGAAATATACCCAAATTATTTTGGGGTGGGCTGGACCAAGGTTTACATTGAAAAAATGTGCGAGTTCTATTCAAAAATAGGAAACGCTAAATATACCGTTATCAGGCATTCAAATATATACGGTCCTCATGATAAATTTGACTTGGAAAAGTCGCATGTTTTTGGAGCTACTATGACTAAGGTTATGACGACCAAAGACGGAGGAAAAGTAGTGGTTTGGGGCACGGGAGAGGAAGCAAGAGACCTTTTGTACATTTCCGACTTGGTTAATTTTGTGGAGCTGGCAATTGATAAACAACAGTCAAAATTTGAACTTTACAATGTGGGTTTAGGCGCTTTTGTCTCCGTGGTCGATTTGGTCAAGAAAATTATCGCTATTTCCAAAAGAAACTTACAGATTGAATATGACACATCTAAACCCACCATAAAAACGAAATTGCGCCTCGACTCGTCAAAAGCAAAAAATTCTCTTGG
>JAUSLA010000046.1 GCA_030646565.1 bacterium | reverse complement strand
CTCCAGCTCTTTGCGTATTATATGGGAGCGCTAAAGGGTTGCGATGTAGATAAGCCGAAAAATTTGGCGAAATCAGTAACCGTGGAGTAAACTTAAGTAGTTTAATTCTTGCCGTTAAATATTTGTGAAAGATATTTTATTGGACAAACCCGGAAAAAAAATCATTCTACTTGGCAACGAAGCTATTGTTCGGGGGGCTTTAGAATTGGGAGTTGAATTTGTTTCCACGTATCCCGGCACTCCGGCTTCGGAAATAGGAAATACATTTTTTAAACTATCCCAAGACAAGGAATATAAAGAGTATTTTGAATTTTCGGTAAATGAAAAAACAGCTTTGGAGGCGGCTATTGGAGCTTCTTTTTCCGGATTGAAAACATTGGTAGCAATGAAAAATTTTGGCGTGAATGTTTGCCTGGACGCTTTAATGCCTTTTGTTTATACGGGAACAAAGGGTCCGACAGTGATTGTTGTTGCCGATGATCCGTCTTGCCATAGTTCCGCTCAATCGGAAGAAAACAGCAGGGGGTTTGCTAATCTTGCCCACATTCCGATATTAGAGCCAGCCGATCCGCAAGAGTGCAAAGATTTTTTAAAATTAGCTTTTCAAATTTCTGAAAAATTTAAAATTCCAATAATACTTAGAACAACCACCAGAGTTAATCATCAGCGTATGCCAGTCCAATTGGGCAAAATTGCGCAACTTAACCTAGTAGCGGGAGAGTTTATAAAAAATCCGCAGCAATTTGTTACTCTGCCGCCGAGGGTTTTGGAAATGAAGAAAGAGTTATTGGAAAAAATTGAAAAAATTAGAGCATTTGCGGAAAACTCTTCCGTCAATCTAATTGATGGAGGTCGGACCTCCATTAATAAAAAGGCGGGGATTATTACTTCGGGAGTTTCCTATCTCAACGTTAAAGAGGCGTTGAAAGAACTTGATCTAGATTTACCGATCTTAAAATTAGGATTTTTTTATCCTTTGCCGGAGCAAAAAATAAAAACTTTTTTAAGAGGACTCAAAAAAGTTTTAATAGTTGAGGAACTAGAGCCATATTTAGAAAATGAAGTTGCGAGATTGGCAAAAGAGGCAAACTGCAAATTAGAAGTTGTAGGCAAAAAATTACTGCCCGAAATCGGAGAATTGAAACCAGAAATAATTATATCGGCCATAGCTAAATTTACAAATTATAAATTGAAGTCGATGAACTTTCGTTCATCTCCACGCTTCGCTACTGCTTGCGTAATTGGAAATTGGAAATCGAAAATTCCGCAGAGGTCCCCCCAGTTCTGTCCCGGCTGTTCTTATTGGTCGGTAGTTTCTGCTATCAAAAAATCTGTCGATCCTGCAAAAGTCATTTTTGGCGGAGATATCGGTTGCTATATGCTGTTTGGAACGCCGGCTATTGGCATGCAAGATTATTTGTCTTGCATGGGCTCTTCAATTGGCATTGCCCACGGCATTAAAAAAGCCCTTCGTCTCGGCTCAGGGCAAGCCGATTCGCAGAAATTAATTACCTTTATCGGCGATTCAACTTTTTTACACGCAGGAATTCCAGCCTTAATTAATACGATTTTTAATAAATCAAATCCTCTCATTATTATTTTAGATAACCAGACAACAGCGATGACTGGCCATCAGCCAAATCCCGCTATGGCAACAAAAATTAATTCAGAATATAAATTTGGTTTTACTGATCCGGATTTTTCCGCGAAAGGCGACGGTTGCCAGCCGGCAATAATTATTGAAGATATAGTGCGGGCTTGCGGCGTAAAAAATCTAAAGGTAATTGACCCGATAAAACAAGAAGAATTTGTAAGCGCAATAAAAGAATTTTTGGAGAAAGAAGAAGTGTCGGTGATTATTGCTCGCAGAATGTGTGTTCTTTTCGCAAAGAGTTTAAAATAGTCAAAGAGAACTTCGTTCACCCGAGCGAAGCGAAGGGTGGAAAAGAACGAACGTTCTTTGACTCTTTTTCACCTGCGTCCTGCTTTGCAGGACTTGGTATATGACGAACAAAATTAAGGAGTTTAATATAGTTATTGTTGGGGTTGGAGGCCAAGGGCTTTTAACTATGCTGCAAATTGTTGCCGAGGCCGCTTTGTTAAATGGCTATGAAGTAAGGACTTCCGAGCTTCACGGGTTAGCCCAAAGGGGAGGGTCCGTAGAGGTTCATATCAGGTTTGGCGAAAAAATCTTTTCACCGCTGGTTTCTGCCCAAAGAGCAGATTTAGTAATTGCCTTGGAATCGCAGGAAGCGCTTCGGGCAGGATATTTTGCAAGCACAAAAACAAAATTTTTGTTGAATCAACACATTATACCGATTCCCCTTGCAAAAGCTTTGACTGCCGAAGAAATTCTCACTTCTTTGAGAAAAATAAGTAAAGATGTTAATTTAATTCCAGCAAGCGAAATTTGCCGGAAGGCGGTTGCTACGGATGTGGTTGCTGGAATTTATCTTTTAGGCGTATCTGTTTTCAAAAAAATTCTTCCGTTAGAAGAAGACGCGCTAATTTTTGCCATCAAAAAAATAATCCCAGAAAAATATCTGGAATTGAATCTCAAAGCCCTGAACTTGGCTAAAAGCTAAATTCTTTCTATTTTTGCGCCGAGCGTTTTCAATTTTTCTTCCAATCTTTCGTATCCCCTGTCAATCAGGTGGGCGTTGCTGACAACAGTTTCTCCTTTAGCCAGAAGGCCGGCTAAAATTAAAGCCGCTCCCGCCCTAATGTCTGACCCGTCCACTTTTGCTCCTTGCAGTTCTGTTTTGCCGAAAATTAAAGCTCGGTGAGGGTCGGTAATTTCAATATCCGCCCCCATTTTTCTTAATTCGTGCAAGTGCTGAAAGCGGTTTTCGTATAAGGGATCGTGGATTAAAGATCTTCCTTTGGCTTGGGTCGCTAAAATTGAGGTTTGAGGCTGGAGATCGGTTGGAAACCCGGGAAAAGGCAGGACCTGGATTTTTGTCGGCCGAAACTCTGAACAAGGCCTAACTAAAATTTCTTTTTCGGATAATTCAAAATCTACTCCGATTTCTTTCATTTTCCCCAAAAACATTATTAGATGCTCGGGATTAACGTTTTTTATTTTTCCTTGGCCGCCAGTAACGGCAAAGCCGATTAAAAACGTGCCGACTTCCAAAAGGTCTGGGGAAATTGCAAATTCTGCCCCGTTTAATTTCCCTTGCCCATTAATTAAAATAGTATGGGCGCCTATTCCTTCCACTTTTAGCCCCATTTTTATCAATAAATTACCCAAATCCTGAACTTGCGGTTCGGCGGCCGCCAATTCAATTTTTGTTTCGCCTTCGGCAAGGGCGGCCAGCATCATAATAATTTCAGTTGCGCTTACAGAAAATTCTTTTAAAACAATTCTTTTGCCGACAAGATTTTCCGGCGTTTCCAAACAATAAAAACCTTTTTTCTCTTCAACTTTAACGCCAAATTCTTTTAGGGCCTCAAGAAGGGTGTTAATCGGCCTTAAGCCAATTTTATCTCCGCCGGGATGGGGGATTTTAAGCTTTCTAAATCTTGCCAATAAAGGCCCTACCAGCAGGATAGAAACACGTATTTTTTCAAAAAGATTAACGGGAATTTTTTCTGGGTCAATGTTTTTAGGGCTTATTTTAACCCTTTTTTCTCCTTGCCATTCAATACTGGCGCCCATTTCTTTCAAAATTTCAATTTGATCTAAAACATCCGAACAGAGCGGCAAATTATCAATAACCGAAGGATTTTCAGATAGCAAAGTAGCCGCCAAACAGGCGCCGGCTGAATTTTTGTATCCCGAAATTTCTACTTCCCCCACGAGAGGAACACCCCCTTTTATTAAAAATTTATCTGGCATAGTCAAAGAAATGTTTTTCTTTTCCACCTTCGTCACGCTTTGCGGAACTTGATAGCGGTAGGCGATGAGGACTGCGTCCTCATCTTCATCTGCGTTCCGCTTTGCGGAACTTGATAGTTGATTTTAAGTTATTTTTAGTTTACGATAGAAAACAAGGTATGTCAAAATTGCTTCAAAAAATGTCGAAAATCGTCTGTTTGGGCGGCGGAAGCGCCATGCCAAAAGCTGTTCTGAAAGGCCTTAAAAAATATCCTGTCAAATTATCGGTTATTTGCGCGATGTTGGACAGCGGGGGTTCGGCGGGCAAAGAAAGAGAAATGTATAAGACCAATGTTTCTTTCGGCGATATCCGCCGGGCTTTTTTAGCTTTATCTGGAAGTAGTCAGGAAGTAAAAGATGCTTTTAATATCCGCTTTAAAGACGGTCAGTATTTAGGTCTGGTTATAGCAAATGTTTTGGGTACGGCTATGGTAACGCAAGATGGAAATTATAAAGGAGACTACGAAAGCGTGTTAAAAGTATATAGGGAAGTTTTAAAAATTCCTCCGCAGTATGAAATTTTACCGGCAACTCTTGAGGACGCAGATGTCTGCGCGGTATTAGAGGGCGGGCAGATAGTTTCCGGAGAAAAAAACATTGACAAGCCCCGGCATGATAAAAAATTGAAAATTAAAAAAGTTTTTTTAAAACCGGAGCCAAATGCTTACCCTAAAGCCGTAAACGCTATCTTAAAATCAGATTTAATAGTCATAGGGCCAGGGGATTTATATTCGACTTTAGCTCAGATTTTGCTGACCAAGGGCGTAAGCGAGGCAGTCAAAAAAAGCAAAACGAAAACTGTTTATATTTGCAATTTAATGACGAAAGACGGAGAAACGAACGGTTTTTCAGTCATAGATTTTACTGATGCGATAGAAAATTTATTAGGCAAGAAATTGGATTTCGTTGTTTATAATACGAAAAAACCGGAGACCTCGGCCATTAAAAAACACCAAAAAGAGTATCCCGAACTTTTAGATTTGGTAGATTTTGACGAAAACTTAAAAAAAGACAAAAAATTTATAGGAGCTGATCTTTTGCCACAATCTGGTCTTGTGGTCCATGATTCCAAAAAATTAGCAAAAATTATATTAAACTTATGCAGGCAGTAATTTTGGCAGCCGGCGAATCTTCCCGTTTCTGGCCGTTAAATCAAAAACATAAATCCCAAATTAAAATATTAGGAAAGCCCTTGATTTACTGGACAATCAAGGGCTTAAAAGAAAACGGCGTTAAGGACATAGCGATAGTAACAAACTCTAATTTTTCTCTCAAAGAAGATTTGGAAACAGCCAGCCGGGATTTAAATGTTAACCTAACTTTTTTTATTCAAGAAAAGCCCCTTGGAACAGGCAATGCTATTTTTCAGGCAAAAGATTTTATTAAAGAGCCGTTTTTTATAGTTTGGGCCTCAGAAATTTCAATTAAAGACATTGCTGAGGAAATTTTAACAAAATATCAGGCGACGCATCC
The DNA here is from genome assembly GCA_030646565.1 of bacterium. Lineage (GTDB taxonomy): Bacteria > Patescibacteriota > Minisyncoccia > Minisyncoccales > RBG-13-42-11 > JAUSLA01. Next base: position 33,175 of record JAUSLA010000046.1, on the reverse strand, counting down.
CCAGATGGTTTTGGTTGGGGCAGAAACCACCACCCCTTGGGATTACGGTATTTTCAAGCTGGAAGAAGGGCGAGTTGTAGAAATAGTGGAGAATCCTGATCCCGGGAAAGAACCTTCTAAGATCAAAACAAAGGGAATCTATTTTTTAGAGCCAGATTTTTTTAACTATTATCAAAACTTGCCAAAACATCACGAAGCCGATTTTATAGATGCTCTTAATATATATTTGAAGGAAAAAAAAGCAGAATTTATTTTTTGGCGAAAAGACATTCCTTCTTTAAAATATCCTTGGGATATTTTATTAATTTCCAAAACAATGCTGGAAACGGAAAGTTTTCAAAATTATATTGCGCCCTCGGCCATTCTTGGAGAAAACGTTATCATCAAGGGCAAGGTCTATATTGGAGAAAATTGCCAGATAGGAGATAACAATGTTTTAAGAGGTCCTGTGAATTTAGAGAATAATGTAAAAACAGGCGCTTTTTTTGAAATAAAAAATTCAATTGTTCAGGAAGGAACTCATTTTCATTCAGGTTATGTTGGTGATTCCATCATAGGTAAGAATTGCCGCTTTGGAGCAGGATTCATTACGGCCAATCGGAGAATTGACAGGGGGAATATAAAATCTATTGTAAAAGGAAAAAAGATTGATACGGGGTTAGATTATTTCGGGATAGCTGTAGGTAATGATACAAGCGTTGGGATTAGCGTCAGCACGATGCCGGGTATTTTAATCGGTTCGGATTGTGTTGTGGGACCCGGCACCATTGTTGCTCAAAACGTTAAAGACAAAACTACTTTTTTCGCTAAATCAAGTAATGTGCAAAAATAATTTTTCACCTTGACAAAAGAGGCAGTTCCTAGTTTCTAGGATTGCCTCTCTTTTTATTTCCCCCAACAATACAAGAGTTCTTTTGGCTGGTAAGCGCTGTCCTTAATATTCAATGATCGCTAATTAGAAAATTTTTTGATATGATAAAAATATGAAATGGAAAGAATTTAAACACATTTTAGTCGCTAGACCCAATAATCTTACCAGTGAAGAAAAAAAGAGAGGTTTTAAAGTTCTGTCTATTTTTCTTAGTATTTTTGATTTATTAATATTTTTGATATTTCTTTTATTCTCATCGCCAAAGTTTGAATTCCTTGACGTTATCATTTTAATCTTATTATTTTTTAGTGTTTTTACCTTTCTTTCAGTGGCTTTTGATAAAAAATTATTAAATATTTTAAGAATATTTGCCTTATCCGTTTTTGTCCTTTTCATTATTTATTTTAGTTTTTCTAATCCAACACTTGTCGCGATCGGATGGTTAGCTCTCGCTGGGTGGATGGCATATTTTATACGAGAAATAGTCCTCTTGATAAAATATTTATAGTTGATTAATGTATGATAAATGCTGGAAATCCTAAAAGTAAAAAAGAATAATCTCAAGGAAATAATTAAAATAGCGGCAGAATTTATCAAGGCGGGAAAGATCATTGTTTTCCCGACCGATACGGTTTATGGATTAATTTGCGATGCTACAAACAAAAAAGCGGTTGCAAAACTTTTTAGAATTAAAAAAAGAGACAAGAAAAAGCCGCTCCCCATTTTTGTAAAAGATATTAAAATGGCAAAAAAAATAGCCAAGATAGATAAAAAACAGGAAAAATTTTTAGAATCGGTCTGGCCGGGAAAAGTAACGGCGGTTTTGGAGAGAAAAAAGATGAAAAAAAATATATATGGGGTTGATAAAAGAACAATTGCCCTCCGCATTCCAAAATACGGGTTATTGCTTAGCTTAGCTAAGCAACTTAATCGTCCGTTTACCGGAACTTCGGCTAATATTTCCGGCGGGTTGGCTTCAACAAAAATTCAAGAAGTAGTAAACCAATTTAAGGGCCAAAGATATCAGCCGGATTTAATTATTGATGGGGGCAGTTTAAATTTTTCCAAACCCTCAACCGTGGTTGACATAACGAATAAAAACCCAAAAATTATCAGAAAATAACAAATGTTTTTTGATTCATCGCCGGCTAATTTTTTCCGCCGTTTTTTGAAACAATCTTCAAGCCAGTTTTTCACCAGCATTGCCATAAGAGCCTTAGCTATTGGAATGGTTGTGATTTTTGAGCCGGTTTATCTTTATCTTTATTTTGGAAAATCTTTATCTCTGACTATTTTGTATTTTGGAGTTATCCACGGCATTTACGGTTTATTTGCGGTATTCGGAGGGAAATTAATGACAAGGATCGGAGCGAGAAAAAGCATGCTTTTCAGTCATTTTTTCTTCTTTGGTTATTTTATTGCTCTGTCTTTAATCCAAAAATCTTTTTTACTAGTACCTCTTGCCATGCTTCTTAAGGGTATCGGAATGACGCTTTTTTGGCCAGCTTTTCATGTGGATTTTTCTCGCCTTTCCGGAGGGCAATATCAGGGCAGAGAAGTCGGTAAAATGAATGTTGCTTTGATTTTGCCGACAATTATCAGCCCTGTTCTTGGCGGAGTTATTTTGAGCGCCGGAGGATACCCGGCTTTATTCAGCGCGGTTTTAGTGGTCTTATTTGCCTCTTCCATACCGATGTTTCTTTCAAAAGAAAGCCATATTGTTTACAGCGATTCTTACAGGAAGGCATGGGCAAGAATTTTCAAAAAAGAAAACAGGAAATTTTCTTTAGCCATTTCTGCCGACGCTTGCGAGAGCGTGGTTAACGCTTATTTGTGGCCTCTTTTTATGTTCATTCTGGCAATCAGTTACGCCGCAATGGGAGGCATTACCACTTTTGGATTGATAGCAACGGCTTTATTCACTTTGTATATGGGCAGAATGTCTGATACCATTATTAACCGCGTCTGGTTTTTGAACATAGGTTCCGTTTTAAGCTTTATGGCTTGGCTTATAAGATATTTTGTAAAGACACCTTTTGACGCTTTTTTGGCTGCGACCCTTTATCAGGTGTGCCGCACTTCGGCCGGCGTTCCATTTCAGACCTTCTATTATAAAAAAGTTTCTTTGGCAGGCGAAAATTCCGATGAATTTATTGTTTATAGCGAAGTTTTGAATAATATCGCGAGATTCTTTTTTATGCTGATTTTAGCCGGAATTTTTCTTTTTACCTCCCAGCTGAACATTTCTTTTTTAATTGCGGGTGTCCTGTCTCTGGGATTGATGTTTTTGGGCTTGCCGCCAAAATTCAAATGGTAAAATTGTATGGACTATTTAATTTTTCAAAAAATTAATCAATTTGCCGGAAAATGGGCTTCACTTGATAAGTCGGGAGTTTTTTTCGCCGAGAATCTTGGCTACGTTTTGCTTTTGCTTTTGCTTTTATTCTTGGTTAAAGACCTAAAAAAATACTGGCCAATGGCGTTTCAGGCACTATTAGCTGCGATTTTGGCCCGTTTTGGAATTACAGAATTAATCAGATTTTTTTGGGAAAGACAAAGGCCATTTGTGGAAAATAAAGTTAATCTGCTTTTATCTCACGATATAACCGGTTCTTTTCCGTCCGGCCACGCAGCTTTTTTCTTTGGCTTGTCCGCCGTTGTTTATTTTTACAACAAAAAAGCCGGCGTTTTCTTTTTATTTGCCAGCTTTTTAATTTCTATTTCTCGGGTTTTTGCCGGAGTCCATTGGCCTTCAGACATTTTAATGGGAGCTGTTGTCGGTGTTTTTTCCGGCTGGCTAATTTTTGCTATATACCGAGCGAAGCGGGATGGTCAAAGAAGATAAATTTTCTTTTGCTGAAGCGTTAGCTGAAGCGGAAGAAGAGGTTTATCTCTTCGGATCCACCTGCGTCCTGCAACGCAGGACTTGGCAGATGAAGATGAGTCGAAGAACACATTCGTGTTCTTCTCCACCCATCGCCTGCGGCTCGGGTAATCGAAGAACTTTCGTTCTTCTCCACCCTTCGCCTATCGGCTCGGGTAATTGATTTCATAATAAAAAAGCTGGCTATTCGTTTAACGAATAGCCAGCAAGTATCAAGTCCGCCTCTGGTGGACGAAAACAAAGACGAGGGCAGAGTCCTCATCGCCTACCGAAGGTGAAGATGAGGACGCAGTCCTCATCGCCTATTTTTATATACTAAAACATCTTTGAGAGAAGAGCGGCTCCTAGGGCGCCTATTGCTGAACTAAAAAAATATCCTATCCAAGCTGCTGTAAAATTTATCAACGCGCTTGTCCCGCTTATTCTCAACCTTGAGACGAAATCGGTGTTTTTTATTGTCCATGAAATAGTAACAGCTGTCCAAATCATCGCTAAGCTAAAGCTGATGCCAGCGCCCAAAAGCGCTCCTCCATCCAAACTTGCGGCCGCATTATATTTTGCATAAAAGTATGTGCCAAAAATCAAACCGATAAATACTCCTTCTAAAAGGCCTACTATTGCCGCAATTTCCAAAAGTTTTTCTTTTGCGTCAAAAATGCGGAGTTGAGCATTAGCTCTTCTCATTTCTTTCCCTCCTTATTGTTATTGAAATGTTCTATTTTAATTATAGCGCTAGTTGGATTTTTCATCAAGGTTATTTGATTGTTCTTCTGTTTCAGAAATTTTTCTTAATTGAGAAGAAAGAACAACAATAATAAAGGTGATTATTAAAGCGTAAATAAATTTTCCGACCAAGCCGCTTGTTTTCGGAAAGAAAATATTAAAAAATGTCTGGATTGCGTCGTTCCAAGCCAACGCCGCAACAAGTCCGAAGCCACCCAGAATCAGAGTGATTGTTGTTTTTTTTGTTTCTCCTTGTACTTCTTTTATAATTTTGAAAGGTTTTGCCATATATCTTGTGCTCCGTTAAGCGTGGCTGAAACCAAGCTCAGTTTGGTGCTGTATTCTAAAGATAATTCGAACGTACTTCGCTTCTCAGTACCTTCGGCATTTCGCCGCCTGCGGCGGCGACGGCCAGCCCCCCGCGAAATTCAGAAAACGCGGCGGAGCCGCGCCGATGACAATTTCAAGTTTTTCTTTGGCGGCAATTAAAAATTAAAAAATCAATAATGCTTTGCATCACTAACAACTTGTTTAAGATAAACGCCGACACCCTCGCCGGGCAATTCACCAAGCGATTCACTGCGATTTGGTTCTGGCATAGGGTGATTCTTGAGTACTACGTAAAATTGGCTTTTCTCGTTTTGCTCAAGCCCGGAATAAACTTCCTCGGCTGGTATAAATTCTTTTGCTCGGGCAAAATCTCGCATTGCTGGTCTGTAATCTTTTGCGGACGAAACAGAACCCGCAAGATACATAACAGCAACATCTGTGGGGTACAATGTCATCTCCAAAGTTATCGGCGTTTCAGGGGGATTGTATCCTGGTCGATTAGTGATAACGTTGGTCGCCTGAATCCCGCTCAAAGTTACTTGGTATTTGCTATATGAAATTTTATATCTATTATCTTGTCCACCTAATTTAAATATGATTTCTTTATCTTCACTTTGCTTCAACCAACCGGGATCTACGCTAACCTTAGCTCTTGATTCCAAAATAACTGCAGGGCAAACTTCGCCGGTGCCTTTGGTGAACTTATATCCCTTTATATCAACAACCAAGGCATCACCATTTAATGACTTTCTTGTTTCTAAATCCGAGGCAGAATCGCAACCACCACCTGCAACAGCAGATAAAATCAAAACGGGCAGTCTCTCATTATTTTCGACTGATGAGGCGAGAAATACACTCACATATTCTGGCACAGTTAGTTCGTCAGTCAGAGGTGGTAGTGGCGATTTGATATTATTACGGTTCGTAAAAATTATTGCACCGATAACAACCACAGCAAGTATTACGATTACGATAAATATTTTTTTTGTCATAAGTTTTGTTATTAAAAATTTTCTTCCCCCAAAATGCGAAACCGCCAATTCGTTTTTGCCCCAAAAATTGAATACAAATTAGTCGCCGAGTCCCTCCTGCGTCGGGATAAACTCCGCAAAGCGAACACATTTTCCTTGCAATTTCCTAAATGGTGCTCTATTCTTAAAATAGTTCGAACGCATTTCGCCGCCTGCGGCGGCGACGGCCAGCCCCCCAAAATTTGAACGGCTTCGCCACGATCTTTGACAATTTCAAGTTTTTCTATGAGTTAAGCATAACTTATTACAGTAAATTTTTCAAGAAAAATAAGCTTGAAAAATTTACTGCTTTGGCGGTAAATTCTTTTTCAAAATAAAAAAAGGGGGTTCAATCCCCGAAGGAATTAGAACCCCATAGCGATAGCTTTAGCCCCGATGTCTTTTCGGAACTGCCTGTCCTTGAACCTGATGCAATGGACTGCTTCGTACGCCCGATCAAGAGCTTCTTGAAGAGTTTTACCGACTGCTGTAACTCCGAGAACGCGTCCGCCAGAAGTCCGAAGTTGGTCGCTATACATTGTGCCAGCGTGGAAAACAACGACACTGGGAATTTTCTCCGCTTCAGCAATACCGAATATCGGGATTTCCTTTTTGTACTTTCCCGGATACCCTCCCGAAGCGAGAACAACGCAAACGGTGAAACCAGAATTCCATTCAACAGCAAAGTTGGCGAGTTTTCCGTCAACGCATGCGTCTAAAACATCAAGCAAATCTGTTTTGAGGAGTCGCATATAGCTTTGCGTTTCGGGGTCGCCGAATCTTGCGTTGAATTCAAGCACTTTCGGCCCTTCGTCTGTCATCTTGAGTCCGGGGTACAAACAGCCAGTAAACGGTTTTCCTTTCTTTACAAGCGCTTGCAAAGTCGGACGAACGATTTGCTCGTTCACTTCTCGCAAGGTCTGATCTGTAACCCACGGTACAGGTGCAATTGTTCCCATACCGCCAGTATTCTTGCCCTTGTCGCCGTCGAAAATCGGCTTGTGGTCTTGCGCGGTAGGTAATAGGATTGAGGTTTTGCCGTCGCAGAGAGCGTGAATTGAAACTTCTTGCCCGCTTAGAAACTCCTCGACGATAACTTCATCACCGGCTTGTTTGTAAGCACGCTCAAGCATAATTTCTGCCAGAGCTTTCTCTGCTTTAGCGAGCGTTTTGCAGGGATAAGCGCCTTTGCCGAGAGCCAATCCACTTGCTTTCACGACAATCGGCGCGCCATGTTCGCGGACATATTCTAAAGCATTTTCGTGCTTCCGAAATATCCGAAAAGGCGCAGTCGAGATATTGCTATCGCGCATAAGTCGTTTGGCAAACGCTTTAGACGCTTCAATCTGTGCCGCGGCGCGAGTGGGTCCGAAAATGCGCAAGCCATGAGATTGAAAAACGTCAACTACGCCAAGCGCAAGCGGGTCATCAGGACCGACTATTGTCAGATTGATTGAATTCTTTTCGGCAAAACGAGCCAAACCTCCGGCGTCTGTGGCTTCAATCGCGATATTTTCAGCGATATCACGAGTGCCGCCATTTCCGGGCGCAACATACAACTTGCCAATGCGTGGTGATTGAGCGAGTTTCCATGCAAGTGCATGCTCTCTTCCACCACTACCGATAATTAGGACATTGCTGGTCATAGTTTTCCCTCCTTTCTTGTTAATGTGCTGTTTATCTATTTTAGCCATGTCTACTTAAATTATAGCTCAAAAATAAAAAAACCGAAACTAAATTCGGAATCAGATATGTAAAAATTTTCTTTTACAAAATGCGGTTCGAGCAGATATTTTTATCAGGTTCTTTGGCAGTTTTTGCCTCCTCAAAGGAGGCGACAATTTCAAGTTTTTCTTTGGCGGCAAATTCTTTTAGCTCAACAAGCTGAGCTTCAATGGATAAAACCTGTCGGTCATCTTCTTCGGTGCTTTTGCGGACATAGATAATGTATTTCATATTTTCTCCTTCGGTTAGTTAATAATTATTGAAAAAATTTTCTTTTATTAATTCAAAACCGCCAACTGATTTTTTCGCCCAAAATTCCCTACAATTTGGTCGCCGAGCAAAGCGAGGCGAACCAACAAAATTTGACTTTTCCTTACTGGTGCCGCGGGTGGGAGTCGAACCCACACGACCTTGCGGTCATACGATTTTGAATCGTACGTGTAAACCAATTCCACCACCGCGGCCTACACTTAAATTAACAGAATTTATTTATTTTTCAACCTTGAAATTACATTCTTTGTTCGAGCATTTTGTTTCGTCTCTTTTCGTTTTGATTAAAAGCGATTGGCACTTTGGACAAAGTTCTCCGGTTGGTTTGTCCCATAAGGCAAAATCGCATTTCGGCCAATTGGAACAGCCATAAAATATTTTTCTTTTTTTAGTCCGTTTTTCAACAATCTCTCCTTCTTTACATTTCGGACACTTTATCCCCAAATTATTTTTTTCTAAGGCCTCGGTATATCGGCATGTTGGGAATTTTGAGCAAGCGTAAAATTCTCCAAATCTGCCAAACTTTATCACTAAGGGAGCTCCGCATTTTGGGCAGGTTTTATCCGTCGGTTTTGCGATGATTTCTTTTTTTACAACCTCCTCATATTTTTTCTTTAGATTTTCTTCAAAGGGAACATAAAATTTTCTAAGGACGTCAACGGTTTTCTCTCTACCTTCTGCAATTTCGTCTAAGTCTTCTTCCATAGCGGCTGTAAAATTAATATCAACAATTTGCGGAAAATGGCTTACCAAAAGATCGTTGACCGTAAAGCCGATTTCAGTAGGTTTAAATCTTCTTTGCTCGTCTTTTTCGATGTAGTTCCTGTCTTGAATAGTAGATAGAGTTGGAGCATAAGTTGAAGGCCGGCCGATGCCGTTTTCTTCAAGTATTTTAATCAAACTGGCCTCGGTAAATCTTGGAGGCGGCTGGGTGAAATGCTGCAAAGGACTTAGTTTTACTAATTCTAAAGTTTCGTTTTTTTCCAAGGAAGGCAACGCATTTTCCTCAAATTTTATTGGATAAATCTTAAGGAAGCCGTCAAACCTTAAAGTTTGCCCGTTAGCCCTGAAAGCATAATTCTTGGCGGCAATATCCACGCCTGTAGCGTCAAATACGGCTTGGCTCATTTGGCTGGCGATAAATCTTCGCCAAATCAGATCGTAGAGCCGAGCCGCAGCGAAGGCTGAAGAAGAGGATTTATCCTTTTCGCCTAGTTTTAAAGAGTCCGGGGTCTTTTCAGGATAAGCCGGCCTGATGGCTTCATGCGCTTCTTGGGCGCCTTTTGATTTTGTTTTATATTTTCTGAAAATTCCCGCCCAGTATTCTTTTCCGTAATCTTTAATAATAAATTTTTTAGCCGCAGATAAAGACAAATCAGAAAGATTTAGAGAGTCGGTTCTGTGATAAGTCGTTAATCCGTTTTCGTAAAGCCGCTGGGCTATTTGCATTGTAAACCTTGCCGGGAATTTAAATCTTTTCCATGCCTCCTGCTGTAAAGTGCTGGTGGTGAAAGGCGGCAAAGGATTTTTCTTCACTTCTTTTTTTTCGATATTTATTATTTTGTATTCAGCTCCGGTTAAATCTGCAAGAATATTTTCCGCTTCCTTTTCATTCTTTATTTCCAATTTTGAAATAGCCTTTCCATCTTTTTTCACCAGTAGAGCCTCCAGCTTTCCCGGCTGGTTTTTAGAGTTCGCAATGGTTTCTAACTGGGCAATGATTGTCCAATATTCTTCCGGAATAAACTTTTGTATTTCTCTTTCTCTTTCTACAACCAACCTTACTGCTACCGACTGGACTCTTCCGGCTGATAGTTTTCTTGCAACTTTTTTCCATAAAAATGGAGAAAGTTTGTAGCCCACAATTCTATCTAAAAACCTCCTTGCCTGCTGGGCGTCAACCATATTCATATCTATTTTTCTTGGATTTTTCAGAGCCTCTTTAATGGCTGATTTCGTAATTTCATGGAAAACAATTCTTTGATACGATTTTTTGCCATTTAGGTTTAAGACCTGAGACAAATGCCAGGAAATCGCTTCTCCCTCTCTGTCTTCGTCGGTAGCAAGAATAGTTGTGTCGGCTTTTGCAACAGCTTCTTTCAAAAGTTTAATTGTTTTTCTTGCTTTTGGAGGAATAACATATTTTGGTTCAAAGTTATTTTCTGTGTCAATGCCAAATTCGCCTTTCGGTAAATCTCGAACATGGCCGTAGGAAGAAAGAACCTTAAACTCCGGGCCCAAATAACTTGAAATAGTTTTTGATTTTGTTGGACTTTCAACTATAATTAATCGCATAAATGTTTCCTCCCAAGTTTCTTACCTTATTCTTTATTTCCAAAATTGCAAGGGTGGAGGCGATTTTTGAAGCTGGCAATTTTGTTTTTTCAATAATCTTTTCAATATCCAAAGCCCCTTCTTTCAAAACATCTAAAATTAAACTTTCTTCTCTGTTTTCTCCCGCTACGCGACCCGGTCGCGTTCTATCAATATCCGATATCAATAGATTTGGATTAAATTTTTTCAAGGAGCTTAGCTCCTTTTTGATGTCGTCGGCTGATTCAACTAATTTTGAGCCATTTTTAATCAGATAGTGAGGGCCCTTTGAATTTAATGAATGGATTGAGCCGGGAACAGCAAAAATTTTTCTCCCTTGTTTTCTTGCCCATTCGGCGGTAATTAAGGCGCCAGATTTTTCTTTAGCTTCTACCACTAAAACGCCTAAAGACAATCCGGAAATTATTCTGTTTCTTTGAGGAAAAGTAAATTGAGTTCCTCGGGTTCCCGAAGGATATTCAGAAATTAAACAGCCCCCGGTTTCTAAAATTTTTTGAGATAGCTCTAAATTTGATTGGGGATAAATACTCTTTTCGTCTACTCCGGTTCCCAACACGGCAATTGTTCTTTTTTTGCGTTCTATCGCCGCCCAATGGCTGGCAGTATCAATTCCCGGAGCCAAACCTGAAACAATTGTTAATCCGGCTTCAGCCAAATCTCCGGCTATCTCCAAGGCAACCTGCTTTCCATACGGAGAACATAATCTTGCGCCGACAACGGCAAAACAATCTTCTTCGGGAAATATTTCTCCCCTCATATAAAGAACTTCCGGCGCGCCTTTAATTTCTTTTAAAAGTTTCGGATAATTTTTATTTTGAATAGATATTGTTTTTATTTCTTCAAGCATTTTTTCACTTTAGCATTTTACTTTCAGTTTTTCTATTGCTTCAGATAACATTTGGCAGTATAAATTTAGTCCCACCCGATTTATATTTCCGGATTGTTCTTTGCCTAAAATATTTCCGGCTCCGCGGATTTCTAAATCCCTTAAAGCGATTTTATAGCCGGAGCCCAACTCTTCGGCTTCTTTTAAAGCATCAAGCCGCATTTTGGCTTTTTCGGATAGATGATCGCCGTACAGGAAGTAAGAAAAGGCCTGAATGTATGAGCGGCCAATCCTGCCCCGAATTTGATAGGCCTGGGCCAGTCCCAGTTTTGCGGCGTCTGCCGCAATCAAAGTATTTACATTCGGCAGGTCTAGTCCATTTTCAATTATTGTGGTAGCCACTAAAACATCGATTTTTTTATTTTGAAAATCATTCATTACTTTAACTAATTCATTTTCTTTAAGTCTTCCGTGAGCAATACCAAACCTGCCCTCGGGAATCAGTTTCTCCAAGAATAGCCTGACTCCATGTATTGTTTCTACTCTATTGTGTAAATAATACACCTGTCCGCCCCGCGAAATTTCTTTCTCAATCGCCGTTTTGATAATTTTTTCCTTGAAGGGCAAAATAAAAGTTTTTATCGGCAACCTGCCCTCTGGCGGGGTCTGGATTACGCTGATTGATTTTAGAGAAGACAGGGCCAGATAAAGAGTCCTCGGAATAGGAGTGGCTGACAGCGACAAAACATCCAGCGAAGCCCTTATCTTTTTTAATTTTTCTTTTTGTCTTACCCCGAATCTCTGTTCGTCGTCAATTATTAATAACCCCAAGTTTTTAAATTCAGCATCTTTGGACAAAATCCTATGCGTGCCAACCGCTATATCAATTTTGCCGTTTTTAAGGCCTTCAATTATTTCTTTTTGCTCCTTTTTTGGCTGCAATCTGGATATGGCTGCAATTCTAATCGGAAGCTCTTTTAATCTTTCTTGGAAATTCTGAAAATGCTGGTTAGCCAAAATTGTAGTGGGGCAAATCATTGCCGCTTGATATCCCGATTTTACAGCTCTTATTAATGTTCTTAAAGCCACCTCTGTTTTTCCGAATCCGACATCGCCGCAAACAATCCTATCCATCGGTTCCGATTTTTCCAGATCCTTTTTAATATCCTCAATTGTCTCAATTTGGTCTGGCGTTTCTTCGTATTTAAAATCATTGGCTATTTTAAAATCAAATTCATCTTCGCTAAGATATGGCGGACGGGAAACAACTTCTCTTTCGGCGTAGATTTCCAAAAGCTCTTTTGCCAGTTTTTCCGCCTCTTCTTTGATTTTTCTTTTTGTTCTCTGCCAGATTAAACTGCCCAGTCGTGAGATTTTCGGCTCAACAAAGCCAACATATCTTGATAACTTTCGTTCCAGCCCAACCGGAACATAGAGTTTATCGTCTTGCGCGTATTCCAGAACATAATATTCATTCAGCTCTCCCACAAAACGGGCCACTCCATGGTCCAAGTGCACCAAATAATCCCCGGGTTTTAATCCTTTTAAGTCGGAAAATAATTTTTGGGATTTAAGCCGTTTTTTCAGGATTTCTTTTGTTGTTTTTTCGTCTTTTACCCTTATCGGCAATTGTTCAATGTTTTCAATTCTGTTGCCCAAAAATTCAAGCCGTACCGCCTGGCTGGAATTGACAGGGAAAACATCAATAATTCCTCCTCTTTGGGAAAATTCTCCGGGTTCCGCAATCTGGAGGACTTTTTCATACCCCATCTCGTCCAATTTTCTTAAAATTTCCGACAGGTTGCATCCTTGGTCTTTTTCCAAATATATTAAGTTGTCCGCAAAAAAAGATTGGGTTTTTCTCGCCTCAAGAATCTTTTTTAAATTTTCCTCAAACCAAATATTCCCCTTTTCCAGAAAGTAGGGGGTGATACTGACAATTAGAACCCTATCAATGGTTGTTCTTGACAATTCCATCTATTTTAGTATAATATATTATTAAGTGGTGATTGTCAAAGTTTTTACTTTCCGGTCTGTCTGCCCCAAGGGTTCGCAGATAGGCCGGAGGGCAAAAAAACACAGGAGGTAAAAATGATAAAAATTGATCTGCCGGAAGGGTTTCACCTTCGGCAAGGGTTTCACATTAATGATGATCCTCACTTTGTTTATCTCTGGTATGGCGAAAACAAAGTGGCGGTTTTCTCTGCAGCTGGGGCATCGCCAGCCGAAATCCAAAAAGAAGCGGAGAAATATCTCCGCAAGATCAGGGCAAAGTAGTTTGCCAAAAAGCCGAGGCGTGGAACCCTCCCGCCCCGGCTTTTTCTTTTTCTCGCAAGAAAAAGAACCCCTCACCAATTTTGCCGCTCCTAAAATTTTACCTAAAAGAATTATATCAAGGCGTGAAATTATATGATTGCGAAGCGCGTGCGCGAATAGCGCATCCCTTGTTGGGCGAAGCGCTTCGCCAAAGAATTGGTTCGCAAAATTGGTGTGAGGGTTTATACCTTTAATTGTACTGGTTCATTGCTTTTTCTATCCCCTTCCCCATTATTATCTCGATTGCTTCGATAGTCTTTTTAATAGTATCTTTTACGATTTTTTCTTCATTTTGTTGAAATTTTTGAAGAACAAAATCTTCAGGGTTTTTTGGCTTTCCGGTTTCGGGAAGGATTCCAACCCTGATTCTTATAAAATTTTTTGAATTTATTGCCTGAATTATTGATTCCACTCCTTTGTGTCCCGCCGAACCGCGGCCGATTGATATTTTGATTTTACCGAGCGGCAAATCAATATCGTCGTGAATCACCATAAGGTCCGGCTTAGCCGTACTCATTAAGGATTTTACTGCTCTGCCGGAATTGTTCATAAAGGTTCGGGGTTTGGCTAAAATATATTTTTCATTATCCAGATTGCCTTCTGAAATTTCAGCATTATATTTTTTGGCAAAATGAAAATCGGGGAAATTGTTTTTCCTTGCAAATTCGTCAATGACACGAGCAGTAGCGAAGTGTGAAGATGAACGAAGTTCATCGACCACTCGGAAACCGATATTGTGCCTTGTGTTTTTATATTTCCCCCCGGGATTTCCGAGGCCCGCAATTAGAAGCATAAATATGACACCAATATACTAATTTTCCACCAATAATACTAATAAAGTATTCGTAACATTGGTGGCAATTCGTAAATTAGTGTCGTGTTATTCTCATATAATAGCATTTACTTGCCAAATGAGAAAACTTTGATATAATGTATAAACCTATGAGAAGCGCATTGTCTTTTGTTTGGGAAACTGCAAAAATAGCGATAATTGCTTTGGTGATAGTTGTTCCTATACGTTATTTTTTGTTTCAGCCGTTTTTCGTCAAAGGCCAGTCAATGGAACCCAGTTTTGAAAATGGGGATTATTTGATTGTTGATGAAATCACTTATAGGCTAAGGCCCCCCCAAAGAGGAGAAGTGATAGTTTTTAAATATCCAAATGACACTTCCCAGAGATACATCAAAAGAATCATCGGCCTGCCGGGTGAAACCGTAGGTATAAAAGACGGAAAAATAATAATTTTTAGCCAGGGAAGAGAGCAGGTCTTAAAGGAATCGGATTATCTTTCCCAGTCGGTTTATACTGCGGGCAGCATAATAACAACCTTAAATAAAAACGAATATTTTGTTTTGGGCGACAATAGATTTGTTTCTTCCGATTCAAGAAGGTGGGGGATATTGCCGAGAAACGACATTATTGGTCGGGTACTCTTGAGAGCATGGCCTTTTTCCGCTTTGTCCATGATTGAAGCCCCCGCGTATTAAACAACTAAATATTCATATATTCGTAATCAATTCGCCTGCCTGCCATCGGCTTTTCGCCCTCGGGCAATTTATTTCGGGTGACACGCAGTCAGCAGAAGTGGTAAAATAAAGTTTTTTCTCGGCTGCTGCTATATCTCGTCCCGCCTCCATTACTTTAAAGATAAATCATAGTTAGATATGGGCGGGACTACGATGTGTCCCCCTCAATAATTTGCCCGAGCGCATAATAAAACTTTATGAAATTCATCTTGAAACCATTTGCCTCGCTCATAATTTATTCGTATATTCGTATTAATTCGTAATTCGTAGGGTTATGAAAAAACCAAGATTCAAAACGCCAACCGGAACGCACGATATCTTACCTGACGACCAGCCGTATTTCCAGAAAATTTATAATGTTTGCGAGAATATCGCCAGTTTTTACGGTTTCAAAAAAATAGATACTCCGATTCTGGAAGAAACAGAGCTTTTTTCGAAAGGAACAGGATTAACGACCGACATTGTCCAAAAGCAGATGTATGTTTTAAAAACCAAGGGCGGGGATTATTTAACTTTGAGGCCGGAATTCACTCCGGGCATCGTCAGGGCATATATTGAACACGGCATGCAGAGTTTACCCCAGCCGATAAAACTTTATTCTTTTGGGCCCGTTTTCAGATACGAACATCCCCAGGCCGGCCGTTATCGCCAGTTCCATCAATTTGATATTGAGGTTATAGGCGAGGAAAGTCCGGTGATAGATGTTCAAATTATCAATATTTTCTACAATATTTTAAAAGAGCTTAAAGTTAAAAACTTGGCTGTGGAAATCAATAGCATCGGTGACAGCCAGTGCCGGCCGTATTATAAAAAACTTTTAGCAAATTATCTTAGATCAAGAGAAGGCGCTTTGTGCGCCGACTGCAGGAGGCGGATTAGAGAAAATGTCTTGAGAGTTTTGGACTGCAAAGAAGAAAAATGCCAGAGAATTGTTAGCCAGGCGCCTCAAATCATTGATCATCTGTGCGAGGAATGCCACAGCCATTTTAAAAGGGTTTTGGAATTTCTTGATGAAATTGAGGTTCCCTACCGCCTGAATCCTTATTTGGTAAGAGGTTTGGATTATTACACAAAAACTATCTTTGAGATTTTTAGCGAAGAAAAATCAAAGGACGAATCGGACACAAAAGATTTTCCTGTTAAGAATGCTTTGGCTTCCGGCGGCAGATATGATAATCTGGTAAAAATGCTTGGCGGAGATAATGTTAAAGCCGTAGGTTGCGCGATGGGAGTTGAAAGAGTGCAGTCCTTAATGAGGACAAGAGGGCTACAATTGAAAAAGCAGGAAACTTACCCGGTTTTTTTCGCCCAGATTGGGAATTTAGCCAAGAGAAAAGGATTAAAGCTTTTGGAGGAATTCAGAGGGGTAAAAATTCCGATCGCCGAATCATTAGGCAAGGATTCTCTAAAGGCCCAATTGGGGCTTGCAGACAAGGTTGGGGCGCAATATACTTTGCTTGTGGGCCAGAGGGAGGCGTTAGACGGATCAATTATTATCAGGGATATGAAGACAGGCAGGCAGGATACAGTAAAACTTGATAAAGTGGTAAAAGAAATAGAGAAGAGGTTAAGATAATTAGTCAAAGGCCCGAGCGCAGCGAAGGGCGGAGAAGAATGAACATTCTTCGACTCTTTTTAACCTTCGTCCCGACGCAGGAGGGACTCGATTGTGGCAGATTGTATTTTTTGCAAGATTATTAATAAGGAAGTGCCCTCTGAAATAATATACGAAGACGATAAAGTCGTTGTTTTTAAAGATGTTGAGCCCAAAGCTCCTGTTCATCTTTTAATTGTGCCGAAAAAACATATCTCTTCTATAAATAATTTAGAGTCGGAAGATAAAGAATTAATAGGAGAATTATTCTTAGTCGCCAGAAATATAGCCAAAAAGCAAAATGTGGCTGAAACGGGCTATCGCTTGAGCTTTAACGTCGGGAAAGGCGCGGGTCAAACCGTAAACCATTTGCATTTACACTTAATGGGCGGAGCAAAACTGCCCTTCGCCTAACCGAGCGTTAGCGAAGGGTGAAGATGAACGAAGTTCATCGCCTAAAAAATAAAAATATGTCATTAGAAGTAAAAAAACAAGAGAGAGAAACATCCCAAAGCTTAATCCGCCGCTTCACTCAACGCATCCAAAGAAGCAGGGTTTTGGCCAGGGCAAGAAAAAATCGGTATCATAAACGGCCAAAGAGCCATGCAATGAAAAAGAGGTCGGCTCTAAGAAGGGAAAAACTTAAAGAGGAGTATAAAAAATTAGATAAAATGGGCCAAAAAAAATCCTAAGATTTTCATTATGGGGTTAAAAAATAGAATACAGCAAGAACTAAATTCAACCATAAAAGAAAGAAAAGAATTGGAAGCTCTGGTTTTAAGGCAGCTTTTAGCTGCCGTTTTAAATAAAGAAAAAGAGAAAAGATTTAAACTGGGCAGAGATAAATCAGAGTTAACCGCAGAAGAATTGGAAAAAGAAAGTCAGTTGCAAGACGAAGAAATAATAGAAGTTATATCTTACGAAGCCAAAAAAAGAAGAGAGGCGATTGAAGGGTTTGAAAAGGGCGGCAGGCAGGAATCGGTTAAAAAAGAAAAAAAAGAATTGGAAATTTTGCAAAAATACCTGCCCGAGCAGCTCAAAGAGGAAGAGCTGAAAAAATTGGTTCAGGCAGCCATTGATAAAGTTAACGCTAAAGAGATGAAAGATATGGGAAGTCGAAGAGATGAATCTCTTCTTCACCCTTCGCTGCGCTTAGGTAAAGTAATGGCAGAATTGATGCCAACAATAAAAGGCAGGGCTGATGGCGGTTCGGTTTCAAAAATCGTAAAGGAATTATTAACCGAGTCCCGCTTTGCGTGAAGAACGTTCGTTCTTTTTCCATCCTTTGTTATGCTCTGGTGCGGGACGAAGGTGAAGATGAAAACATAGTTTTCATCGCCTACATAGATTTCTAAATAAAATTTCAGAAGGAATAATTCATTAGGCGCTTTCCACTTTTCAGTTTTTGGAATAAAGACGTTTCGACAACCATAAGGCAGACGGAGTCATATAATTTGATTTTCCTTCTAAATTTGTTAAAATAAAATTATGGATAATCGTATCACTTACAATACAAAAATATTTGGCGGTAAACCCATAATTAAAGGAACCAGAATTTCTGTTGAGTTTATTTTGGAGCTTTTGGCTTCCGGGATGGCGCCCGAAGAGATTGTAAGGGAATATCCGCAGTTGACGAAGAGAGATATTTTGGCCGCTTTGGATTATGCGGCAAAAACCATTAAGAGGGAAGAGCTTATATTTGTTTAGTGTATGTTTAAGTTTTTGGCGGATGAAAATATCGCCCCGAGAGTGGTTGACGCTTTAAGAAAGGAAAAATTTGATGTCTTAAGTATTTATGAAGAAAAGTTGTCTGGAGCTTCAGATGCGTCAATTCTTAAATTGGCCCAAAAAGAAAAACGAATTATTCTTACTCACGATAAGGATTTTGGCAATTTAATTCGTCAACCACACCTACCCCATAGTGGGGTTATTTTATTAAGATTGAGAGATCAATCTCCCCAGAACGTAATTATTCATCTTGCGCCTTTTCTTAAGGAAATAAAATTAAATAAAATTAAAAATAGATTAGTTGTTCTCCAAGAAGGAAAAATACGAATAATATAATTCAACAAACTTTTTAAATCTTCGCTTTATGAACAACCAAAACAAAATCCTTAACAAAGGAATTTCCACTCCGGTAGGCATTCTCATTATTATTATAGTCATTCTCGTTGCCGGAGGGGTTATAGTTTTACAGCAGAGGTGGATACCAGAAGAGGAAGTTAAAACTTTTGGTGTTATTTTTTCCCCAAAAGAAGAAACGGCTGATTGGAAGATTTATAAAAATGATAAATATCAGTTTGAATTTAGACACCCAAAAGATTGGATGAAAAATGATATTTGTTGGGACGGCAACCTGTGCCTGGTGCTTATTGACTACAATGAATTACCGACAGAAAAAGAGTATGTTTCCCAAGGAATAGGAGTGGAAATTAGCACAAAGGAGAACTTTGTGAAACATAAGGAGAATATTGAAAAAGGCATTTTGCCTCCTGGATATTTGGCGGGATGGAAATTTTTGGAAATAGATGGTAGAAAGGCAATTCAAACTATAGGTTATGATGTCCCCGGTGGTTCTTATTACATCGAAACGGATTTTTTCATAAATGATGTTGGGATAAAGTTATTGACAAGACTGCCAATAGAACCCTATTTTAAGGAGGAGCTCACGTCTTTAAGATATCGTACCGTTGATGTTGAGAAAAACAATGGAAGAGGGGAAGAATTACGCAAGGGAGTCTACCCTGACAAGGAAGTGGAAAAAGCGGTGTCGCAATATGATACAATCCTCTCCACTTTTAAGTTTTTAAAATAAAATAATGATTGAAATTAATAATTTAACTACTAATATCGTTGATGAAAAATTTTTGGAAAAAACTACAAACATTGTATTGAAGGGAGAAAAGGCGACGAGGACTAAGTTTTCGTCTCCAGCTACCCGAGCCGATAGGCGAAGGGTGGAGAAGAGCGGATGCTCTTCGACTCGTCCCGTCAAAGAGGACTGCGTCCTCTTTTCCACCTTCGCTTCCCTTGGAGGCTCGGTGCGGGACTCGGTAAAAGAAAAAGCTGGTTTATCCATCGCTTTGGTGGGACAGGGAAGAATAAGGGAGTTGAATAAAAAATACAGAAATAAAAATCGGGCGACAGACGTTTTGGCTTTTCCGGAATCAAAAGTCGGGTACCCGCCAAGCGGGTGGGAAAAGTTTAAGGTTGCTCACCCTTCGCTTCGCTCGGGTCAGGGATTGGGCGAAATAGTAATTTGCTTGAGAGAGGTTAGAAAAAATGCAAAAAAATTCGGTTTAACGTATAATAAAGAATTAGCCAAGGTTTTAATCCACGGGACTTTACACCTTTTTGGATATGACCACGAAAGGAGCGAAAAAGAAGAAAAAATAATGAAAAAGAAAGAAGAATGCTATTTATCGCAAGTATAAATTTATGGCAAAGCCAACTATTATTACCGGTTTAGATATCGGGACAAGCTCGATTAAAATGCTGGTCGCCTCCAAAAGAAACGGCGAATTAAATCTTGAAGTAATCTGGCAGGGAAAAGAGCCGTCTTTTGGCGTGAGGAGGGGCGTGATAATTGATATAGAAAAAACGGCAAAAATTTTACAGTCGCTTCTTTTAAGGGTTAGAGCGGAAACCGGCCAGAAAATTGATTCTGTTCACGTCAATATCGGAGGCAGTCATATTTTCACAACTTATTCCCACGGCACCGTGGCTGTTTCTAGGGCAGACAAGAAAGTTTCAAAAGAAGACGTAGAAAGGGTCATCCAGGCCGCCCAGACATTTTCCTTGCCTTCTAATAACGAAATTTTAGATATTTTTCCAAAAGAATTCGCGGTTGACGGTCAGAGTAGAATAAAAGAAGTAGTTGGCATGCAGGGAGTAAGATTAGAAACGGAGGTTTTGGTTTTGGCAGGCTTTTCTCCTTACAAAAATAATTTGACCCAAACGGTTTTAAGCTCCGACCTTCAGATTTTAGATATCGTTCCCTCTCCCTTAGCCAGTTCTTTAGCCGTTTTGACACCGCGTCAGCAAGAAATAGGAGTAGCTCTATTGGATATTGGAGCTGGCACTACGGAACTTTCTGTTTTTGAGGACGGTGATTTAGTCCATCTGGCTATTTTCCCAATCGGCTCTTCAAATATCACAAACGACATTGCCATAGGCTTGAAAACTGATATTGACACGGCAGAAAGGATAAAAATTGAGCGGGGATGCTGCGTTTTCAAAGGAAAGGACAAAAAAGAAAGAATTGAAACGGAGACAGAAGGCGAAGAGGATTTAATTCTTTCCCAGAAAACATTAACAAAAATTATTACAGCCAGGGTTGAAGAGATTTTTGAGGAAGTAAAAAAGGAGTTAAAGAAAATTCAAAAATACGAACTGCTGCCCGCCGGCATAGTTTTGACAGGAGGAGGGTCAAAGCTTCCCAAAATAGTGGAGTTTGCCCAAAAAGATTTAAAGTTGCATTGTCGGATTGGAAAGCCGTATAATTTTACAGGCCTGGAAGATGATTTAAGTTTTAGTACAGCTTGCGGTTTAGTTTTAAGGGGAGCCGGTGCGGAAAAAGAATCTTCTTTCGGGGGAGATTCCTTAGCTGCGTTTAAGGGAAAATTCGGGAACGCAATTAAAAAGATATTCAGAAGTTTTTCTTTATGACAAATTTAACAAAAATAAAAGTTGTCGGGGTGGGAGGGTCCGGTTTGAACGCTGTTTCAAGAATAGCAAGATGCAACATTGAAGGCATAGAATTAATTGCCATTAATACGGATGCCCAAGACCTTGCGAAAGCCAGGGCCGATGTGAAATTGAGAATTGGCGTTGAAATTACCCAAGGGTTGGGAGCCGGAATGGATCCCGAAGTTGGCAGGAAATCGGCTTTGGAAAACCGTCAAGATATAGCAGACGCTTTGAAGGGTTCAGATGTAATTTTTATTACGTGTGGCATGGGCGGAGGTACAGGGAGTGGAGCTAGCCCTATTATTGCTGAAGTAGCTAAAGAAACGGGCGCCTTGACTTTGGCCGTAGTCACAAAGCCGTTTTCTTTTGAAGGGCTGGCTAGAGAAAGAATCGCCGAGAATGGAATTAAAAGATTAAAAGAAAAAGTTGATACCGTAATTATTATTTCCAATAATAAACTTCTTTCCACCTTGGACCCAAGCATATCTTTGATAAATGCTTTTTGGGTTTGCGATGATATTTTACGCCAGGCGGTGCAGGGAATTTCTGATTTGATTTTGCTTCCGGGCATTATCAATGTTGATTTCGCCGACGTAAAAGCCATAATGGTAAACGCGGGCTCCGCTCTTTTTGGAGTCGGAAGGGCCCGGGGCGAGGGCAGAGCGGAAAAAGCGGCAATGGCTGCAATTAATTCTCCCTTACTGGATATTTCGCCAAAAGGGGCCAAAGGAGTTTTATTTAATGTTTCCGGCGGAAAAGACATAAGCTTGTCTGAAATTGATACGGTGGCCAAAATTATTAATCAAGAAGTCAATCCGGATGCAAAAATAATTTTTGGCGCGGTGCAAGACGAAAAACTGAAAAAAGGAGAAATTAAGGTAACCGTCATTGCTACGGGATTTTAAAAATGTTAATTTTAGGAATTGCCGATTTAATTTCGGCTTTGCTTTTAGTGAGAGGATTTTATAACGTTCCAATTCCCAACGCGGTAATATTTTTATTCGCCGTTTATCTATTGATAAAGGCGATAATGTTTATAGCCGATGTCGGAAGCTGGATGGATATTATAGCCGGACTTTTGCTTGTTTTAAGCATCTATTATTCGTTGCCAACATTCCTTTTGCTCGGTTTTGCCGCATTGATTGGCCTGAAAGGGGGTATAAGCTTGCTCGCCGGCATACGTTAGTTACTGAGTCCGCCTCTGGCGGACGAAAGTGAAGAAGAGTCAAAGAACACATTCGTGTTCTTTTCCACTCGTCGCCTGTGGCTCGGGTGAACGAAGTTCTCTTTGACTATGTCTTATTCAAAAATATTAATATGCCTCTGTTTATCTTTTGTCGGAGGCGTATTTCTCGGTCCACTTATGCGTATTTCTCAGCTTGCAATGCTGGGTTTTTTAATTTTTGGGGTCTTGCTAATTTCTGTTTTATGGAGATATAAAAGAATAACAGTTACTGGATTCTGTTTGTTATTTTTTTTGGCCGGAATTTGGCGTTATCAGACATTCGAAGCCCAAAGCATTAATTCTGAATTAAGCTGGCTAAACAATAAAGAAGAAATTATTAGCTTGGTCGGGATTGTAATAGCCGAGCCGGATATCAGAGGAAAGAGCGTGGGATTAATAATTCAACCAGAAGATATTGAAAACTATGAGGAAGGTTCAGATAGCGTCAATGGAAAGATTTTAGTGACAGCTTCTCTATATCCGGAATATCAATATGGAGACAAATTAAGAATTACAGGAAAATTGGAATCCCCGCCTATATTTGGACATTCGGCTGAGCTCAGTCGAAGCCAAAGTTTCAATTACCCGAGCGTAGCGAAGGATGAAGAAGAACGAACGTTCTTCGACTATAGAAATTATCTTAAAAAAGACGGAATTTATTCGGTTATGAGTTGGCCGAAAATTGAACCGTTAGAGAGAGGAAATTATCAATATCCGATATCAATAATATATGCGAATGTTTTAAATTTTAAAAAGAAGTTTCAAGAAGTTGCAAGCGCTTTTATTTCGCCTCCCCAGGAAGGGCTATTGGAGGCCTTAGTTTTTGGCGATGAAAATAACATTTCCAAGGAATGGAAAGACAAGCTAAATCTTACCGGCACCAGGCACATTGCGGCGGTCTCCGGAATGAACATTACGATTATTGCCTCTCTAATTTTGGTTTTTCTGCTTTCTTTGGGCTTGTGGCGGCAGCAGGCCTTTTATCTTGCCGCGCTATTGCTCGCTTTATATATTTTAATGATAGGCGCTCCGGCTTCGGCAGTAAGGGCGGGAATTATGGCCGGCATTGTGCTCGCGGCGCAATATTTTGGCAGATTATCATCCGCTTCCCGGGCAGTTATTTTCGCCGCTTTTTTAATGCTGCTGATAAATCCTCTTTTATTGAGATTGGATATTGGTTTTCAGCTTTCTTTTCTGGCAATTTTAGGAATTATTTATTGGCAGCCAACTATCACAAGTTTCCTTAAATATCTTCCCAATCCAAAAATTTTCCCTTTAAGGGCAACCTTAGCGGCTACCCTATCAGCTCAAATTTTTACTATTCCGATTTTAATTTATAATTTTGGCTTCATTTCTTTGCTTTCTCCTGTTGCTAACATTCTGATTGTTCCTTTTTTGGCGCCAGTCACCATTTTGATTTTTCTTTTCGGTTTTACGGGAATGGTTTTTCAGCCATTGGGGATTATTTTTTCTGTGCCCGTCTGGTTTTCCTTAACCTATATTGTAAAAGTAATTGATTTTTTCTCCAAAATTCCCTACGCCGCTCTGCATCTGGCAAACGTTCATTGGGGATTTCTTTTAATTTCTTATTTCATTCTTGGGTTTATATTTTGGCGGCTCCAAAAAAGCCAAAAACTAAAGTTTCTGAAATACTAAAATTCTGCTAAAATAGAAAGGCGACGAGAACTTCGTCCTCGTCTTCACCTTCGTCCCGCACCCGAGCGTAGCGAAGGGTGGAAGAAGAACGAACGTTCTTCGCGCTTCGCGGAACTCGGTAAATGGCAAAAGAAGCTTGGATAATATCGGTAAATATGGGCTACGGACATCAAAGGACGGCTTTTCCTTTGAAATATTTAGCTTTTAACGGAGAAATTATTAATGCCAATGATTATCTTGGCATTCCCGAAAAAGACAGGAAAATTTGGGAAACAACCAGAATATTTTATGAATTTATTTCAAATTTTAAAAGAATTTCTTTAATCGGCGAGTTTGTTTTTTTCGTCTTTGATCGGTTTCAAAAGATACTTAGCTTTTATCCAAAAAGAGATTTATCTGAATCCAATTTTCAGTTAAAGCAAATTTTTTCTATGATTGAGAACGGCTGGGGAAAGGATTTGATTGAAACCCTTCGACGTGGTTCAGGACAAGAAGGGTGTCCTCCTCTGGTAAGCACCTTTTTTACCCCGGCTTTTATGGCAGAACATTTTAAATATCCCGGAGATATTTTTTGTATTGTCTGCGATACGGACATTGCCCGAGCTTGGGCATCTTTAAATCCAAAATTAAGCAGAATAAAATATTTTGTTCCTACCGAAAGAGTTGCCGAGAGATTGCAGCTTTACGGGATAAAACCCCGAAATATATTTTTTACCGGTTATCCTCTGCCCATGGAAAACATTGGCGGAAAAAATATGGAAATCCTGAAGGAAGATTTGGGTCACAGGCTTTTAAATCTTGATCCCAAGCAAAGGTATAACTATTATTACGAGCTCCTTATCAAAAAATATCTTGGCAAGCTGCCCTCATCGTCAAACCATCCCTTAACATTAATGTTTTCTGTTGGCGGGGCCGGCGCCCAAAAAGAAATCGGAGTTAAAATCCTGAAATGTTTGAAACGAAAGATAAAGCTAAGAGAAATTAAGATAATTTTTTCGGTTGGAGTTAAAGAGAAAACAAGAAGGTATTTTGAAAAGAATATCCAAGGGTTAGGATTAAAGAATGCTGAAAACATTGAAATCCTCTTTGAAAAAGATTTTGAAAAATACTTTCAGAAATTTAATCAGGCCTTAAGAACAACGGATATTTTATGGACAAAACCGTCAGAGCTTTCTTTTTATTCCGCCTTGGGTCTGCCGATAATTATTGCCCCGACCATTGGCTCTCAAGAAGAATTTAACAAAAGATGGCTTGTGAAATCCGGTTTTGGATTGTTGCAAGAAGATCCCAGTCATGTAGAGCAGTGGCTTTTTGACTGGCTGGAGCAGGGATATTTGGCAGAGGCCGCTATGCAGGGTTTTATTGAGGGCGAAAAATTGGGGACGTTAAACATTAAACGCGTTATTGAAAAATGCTCTGGTTAAATATTACAATTCTAGCTTATTTTATTTTTGCCGTTGTTTTTTTGATAGATAAATATCTATTAGTAAAGGCCGTTCCCAATCCAAAGGTTTACGCTTTTTTTATCGGGATTGCGGGATTTCTTTTATTAATTATCGTTCCATTTATTGATTTTTACATACCTGATTTATCCCAGCTCATTTTAAGTTTCTTGGCGGGAGGATTTTCTATTTACGCTCTTTATCGTTTTTTTAAGGCATTGCAACTTTTCGATGCGTCCCAGGTGGTGCCGGCTGTCGGGGCATTGGCGCCCTTATTTACTTTTTTTTTGGTTTACATTTTTTCATTAGGCAAAGAGAGTTTGTCGCCGTTAGAGTTTTTTTCTTTCTTATTATTAATTGCAGGCAGTATTCTAATTACCCTTGAAAAAGGCAAAAGTATTAATCTGCAAGCTTTCAAAATGTCTTTAATAGCAGCTTTTTTCTTTGCCTTGTCATTTGTGCTCACAAAGTATGTTTATTTGGAACAGCCCTTTCTAAACGGGTTGGTTTGGACTCGGTTAGGGGGAGCGTTGATGGCGTCAGCATTCTTTATTTTTTCATCAAGCGTCCGGCAAGAGATAAGCAGAAAAAAGGAAGGTCTTCAAAAAAAAGCGTTTGGCATTCTTGTTATAAACCAGACAGCGGGAGCCGGAGCCGGCTTTTTGCAAAATTGGGCAATAGCTCTCGCCCCTTTAGCTTATGTGTCTATAATCAATGCGCTTCAGGGGGTGCAATATGTTTTCTTGCTCATTTTTACAATTATTCTTTCACTAAGATTCCCTCAAATTATAAAAGAAAAAATTTCAAAGGAAATTCTGTCGCAAAAAATTATCGCAATTTTGCTGATTGGCTCCGGATTAGCAATTTTAGTATTATAGTATTTATGGGGAAGATTTTTTTTGTAATTTTAATCTTATTTTTAATTCTTGCCGGCTATTTTTTTATTGGTTCTCCTCCCAAGGCAAAAGAAATCACTTGGGGAGTTAATTTTTCCCAAAAGCACGCCGCAGATTTGGGACTGGACTGGAAAAAAAATTATTCTGCCCTGCTTGACGACCTGGGTGCAAAAAATATAAAATTAGCCGTTCATTGGGATTTAATTGAACCAAAAGAAGGGGATTATAATCTTGAGGACTTGGACTGGCAGATAAAGACAGCCGAAGATAAAGGAGTAAAATTGCTTTTGGTTATTGGAATGAAAACTCCCAGGTGGCCGGAATGCCATATTCCCGGTTGGGCAAAGGGTTTGGATAAAGAACAGCAACAGGAAAGAATTTTAAATCTAATTGAGCAAATAGTCGTACGGTATAGAGGTTCGACTGCTATAAATATGTGGCAAGTGGAAAACGAGCCATTTTTTCCTTTCGGCGAATGTCCCTGGGTTGATAAAAACTTCTTGAAAAAAGAAATAGATTTAGTAAAATCCTTAGACTATCAGAAAAGGCCGGTGGTTATTTCCGATAGCGGCGAAGGTTCCTTTTGGCTCACAGCCGCCAAGCTTGGAGATATCGTTGGCACAACAATGTATAAAAAAGTTTGGGTGAATCAACTGGGTATTTATATTACTTATCCTTTCAACCCAACCTTTTACTGGCGCAAAGCCCAAATTATCAAAAAATTATTCAAAAAAGAAGTTATTGTTGTTGAGCTGCAAGCCGAACCTTGGGGGCCAAAATTACTTTACGACAGCCCTTTGGAAGAGCAAAAAAAGACAATGAATCTGGAACAATTTAAATATAATATTGAATTTGCCAAGAAAACCGGATTTAAAGAATTTTATTTATGGGGAGCGGAATGGATATATTGGCTCAAGGAAAAACAAAATAAGCCCGAAATATGGAATGAAGCAAAAAAACTATTTCAGGCGAAGAGGGCTTCGCCCTCTTCTTAAACCTTCGCTTTCGCTATGCGAAAGCTTGGTTTAAGGCGAAGAAAACTACGTTTTCTTCTTCATCTTCGCTTTCGCTATGCGAAAGCTTGATCAATGAATACTCCTTATTATTTAAAAGTTGGTCGGGCTTCGGACTTGAAAGACAAGAAAGAGAGAATAATTTATCGATTTTTTGAAATTTTGCCCGGAGCTATTTCATGGTTTACCATATTTTTGGCGATTCTTTTGTCGTGGTTAAGACCCGTTTGGATATCTATTTCCATTATTGCCTTTGTTATCTATTGGATGTTTAGGACAATTTATTTTTCTTTTCATCTTCGGGCGAGTTTTCAGCAAATGAAAAAAAATGAAAAAATTGATTGGCTGGAAAAAATAAAAAGTTTTCCCAAACAAAAAGAGATTTACCACTTGGTTGTCCTGCCAATGTATAAAGAATCCGGAAAAATCCTGAAAGAAGCTCTGCGCTCTTTAATATCGTCTGACTGGCCAAAAGAAAAAATGCTCATTGTTTTAACCTGCGAAGAGGGGGGAAACAAAACAGCGGCGATTGAAGCTGAAAAAGAGTTTAGCGATAAATTTTTTAGATTTTTATTAACTTTTCATCCTCAAAATCTGCCCGATGAAATTTTAGGCAAGGGGGCCAACGAATCCTGGGGGACAAAAAAAGCGAAAGATTTAATAATAGACCCATTGTCCATTCCTTACGAAAATATTATTGTTTCTTCTTTTGACGCAGACACCTGTGTTTTCCCGAAATATTTTAGCTGTTTGACTTATTATTATTTGTTTCAAAAAAATCCGACTCGCTGCAGTTTTCAGCCGGTTCCTCTTTTTGTGAATAATATCTGGCAAGCCCCGCCCATTTCCCGGATTTTTGCTTTTTCAGCCACTTTCTGGCAAATGATGTGCCAGGAGAGGCCGGAAAAATTAATCACTTTTTCTTCCCATTCAATGAGTTTTAGGGCATTAGTTGATGTTGGCTTCCGTCAGGCAAACGCGGTTTCCGATGATTCCCGCATTTTCTGGCAGTGTTTCTTGTATTATGACGGGGACTACAAAGTTGTTCCTTTGTATTATCCGATTGCAATGGACGCTAACGCTGCTTCAAGTTTTTTTAGGACAATGAAAAATGTTTACAAACAGCAAAGAAGATGGGCCTATGGCGCGGGAGACGTCCCTTATTTTTTATTCGGTTTTTTAAAGAACCCAAAAATTCCTTTTTTAAAGAAATTTTCCTTAGGATTTAATATCTTTGAGGGCCATTGGTCTTGGGCAACAAACTCAATTTTGATATTTTTGCTGGGTTGGCTTCCTTTGTGGCTGGGAAGCAAAGAATTTGGCCAAAGTTTGCTGGCTTATAACTTGCCGAGTTTTGTAAGTCGCGTTTTAACCATCGGAATGCTGGGATTGATTGGCTCGGTTTATTTTAGTGTTCTGCTGCTGCCGCCCCGGCCATTTGGATTGGGTAAGAAGAAATATTTATTTTTTATTTTAGAGTGGTTTTTGCTGCCTTTGATTATGATTTTTTTCACTTCTCTGCCGGCTTTGGAAGCCCAGACACGCTTGATGCTGGGAAAGTATATGGGCTTTTGGCCGACAGAGAAATTCCGGAAAAAATAACCGGCCCACTTTTCTTTTTACAGCCATTTGTTAAAATAATAATTAAAATGCTTAGTATTATTATTCCAACCTTAAACGAAGAAGCGTACCTGTCTTTATTGCTTGACTCCATAAAAAAGCAGAATTTTAAGGACTTTGAGATAGTTGTTTCAGACGCCTATTCTAAAGACAGAACAAGGGATGTAGCCCGAAAATACGGATGTAAAATAGTTGACGGAGGGCTGCCGGCAAAAGGCAGAAATCAGGGAGCAGCAGCTGCCCAAGGTGATTTATTTTTATTTTTGGACGCAGAAACCCTTTTGTCCGATAATTTTTTAAAGAAAGTCTTGCAAGAATTTAACGATAGAAATTTAGATGTTTCCGGTTGCGGCCATATACCCATAGGCATAGAGTGGGCGCCCAAAGCTATTCACCCCCAATTTTTTTATAATCTTTTATATAATTGGCCTGTCAGATTCCTGCAGGGAGTTTTTCCTTATGCCGCCAGTTTAATTTTGGTTAAAAGGGAAATCTTTCAAGCCGTTGGGGGTTTTGACGAAAACATTAAGATAGCCGAAGACCATGACTTTGTCCGCCGGGCGGCTAAGGTTGGCAGATTTGGTTTTTTAAAAGGAGTCAAACTGCCTTTGTTTTTAAGAAGATTTGAAAAAGAAGGCCTGTGGAGAACTAATTTTAAATATTTTTTTTGTAACATTTTAAATATTTTTTTTGGGAATGTAAAAATAAATATCTTTAGATACGACTTCGGCCAGTATCAAAAGAAGAGAGTATTGAAAGGCCGGGACAAAAAAGCAAAAAAAACAAATTTTTTATTTCAATTTGTTTGGATTATCGTTTCTTATCTTATGTCGGGAATAGTATTTTTAAGCTGGATCCTTATTTTTTTACTTTTTACCCCGAAAATAGTAATTTTAAAAACAAAGAATATTTTGAAGCGTTAAAAACCCAAGCGAAGCGCGGGGTGAAGAAGAAATTTATTTCTTTGACTATGTCTATTTATGAATCGCCAAAATTTGATTTTCCCAAGATTAAATTCCCTAAATTCTGGCAGAATAAAACCTTTTGGCTGATTATTCTGATTATTTTTATCTCTTCGGTTTCCGGTTTTATATCTGGCACCCTGACTGGCGGAGTTTTTTATCTGCAAATAAAGGACGAGCTTGTCAAATTAGGCATTAAACTGCCCGAAATTTTAGGGAATTCCACGACTACCGAGGGAATATATTTGCCCCAAACCACTCAAGAAGAAGCTATAATTAAAGTGGTCAAAGATGTTGCTCCAGCTGTGGTAAGTATTGTCATCACCAAAGACGTGCCAATTTTTGAACAATATTATGTGTTTGAAGAATTTTTCGGCCAGTCCTTTCGGTTGCAAGCGCCTCAACTTAGGCAAAAAGGAACCGAAAAAAAAGAGATTGGCGGAGGAACCGGCTTCATTATTTCTGAAGACGGAATGGTTTTAACCAACAAACACGTTGCTCTGGATGAACAAGCTGATTACACTGTCTTTACCAATGACGGAAAAAAATATCCGGCAAAAGTTTTAGCCCGAGATCCTTTGCAGGACTTAGCCGTTTTGAAAATCAGCCAGGAAAAAATTGTTAATGAGCAGGGAGGATTTTCTTTAAAGCCCTTCCTTGTGGTAAAACTCGGCGATTCGGATAAAATCCAAATAGGCCAAACCGTTGTTGCGATTGGCAACGCTTTGGGAGAGTTTAGAAATACAATTTCAGTCGGGGTGATTTCTGGATTAGGCAGGACGATTACAGCTTCCGGCGGCGGTTTGGTGGAAACATTAGAAGATGTTATCCAAACAGACGCCGCAATCAATAAGGGAAATTCCGGAGGGCCTCTTCTTAATTTAAAAGGCGAAGTTATAGGCGTTAACGCCGCAATGGTGGAAGACGCCCAGAGCATTGGCTTTGCTATTCAAATTAATAAAGCCAAAAAAGCTATTGAGCAGGTAAAGAATTACGGCAAAATTGTTTATCCTTTCTTGGGGGTAAGGTATACGCTTATTACGGAAAAAATTCAAAAAGACAACAATTTGTCCGTTGATTACGGCGCCTGGGTTACAAAGGGAGAGGGGGGAGAGCCGGCTATTGCCATTGATTCAGCCGCTCAAAAAGCCGGCCTGAAAGAAAATGACATTATTTTAGAGCTTAACGGAGAGAAAATTACCGCAGACAATACTTTGGCTAAGGTTATTATGAAATATAATGTCGGAGACACAGTGCCGCTGAAAATTTTGAGAAACAAAGAAGAGATCATTTTGCAAGTCACCTTGAGCGAAAGAAATGAATAAGGTGGCTAGCGACTCTCGCAGAATGTAGGACGCGGGGTTTTGACATGACGAGTATAATATGCAATGCTCAATGCGTTGGCAATCTCTACGGAGCGTTGTAGCGATTGTTCTTCGAAAAAAAACAGGAAGGAGAATAACCATGATCCGAAATGAAGCAGAGTATGAAGAGGCGCTGCGACGACTTGAGCAAAATAGAAGCATTGCAGCACAGCAACAGTCTGCGCTTAGAAGCGTAGGACTAGCGCTCGATGAGGTACAGCGAGCGATGGAACCGCTACTCTCATTTCAAGCACAACTGGCGGAGGAGATTGATTGGTATGAGGGGGTGCGGCGACGTGAATTCCCAGTCATACGTCGCTTGCCCCTAGCCGGGCGATTGCTAATTGCTTTGCGAATCGCTAGCGGAATTACGCAGCGATCATTAGCCGCTAGATTAGAGGTGAGCGAAGCGGTGGTTTCCCGCGACGAACACAATGAATACCACGGCATTACCCTTGACCGAGCGCAGCGAATACTTGATGCGCTTCGGGCAAGTGTCACGTTGAGGGTAGAGGATTACGAAGGAACAGCGGGCGAAGCAGGTGATCCTGCAAAGCAAATTTAGTCTCAAGGGGCGTCCAGCAATGGACGCCCCAACTATTGACAGAATGCTTTGAACATAATAATCTAATATCAGTTATGAAAAATCAAGCCAGCAAAAAGTTTTATTTTATCTTTACCTTTTTTAAAAAGGAGGCTGGTTTGACGATGGATTAATCGTAAGAAAAAGAATTTTCGCAGACCAGCCTCTTTTCTTAAAGAGGTTTTTTGTTGCCTGACAAGGGCGCCGAAATAAATTCGGCTTCCTTGCCAGAGAAAATTTTAAAATCTCCGGTCTGTGCTGCTTTTGGAGCAGAACAGGAAAGCACATTAACAAAGGAGGAGTGGTATGGTATCTGGATTTACGTTTCAGGTGGCCTTATGGACGCCGCAGTTTCTAGCTTATTCCAGAGAAAGGCGTATGCTAGAAAAAAGAAGGAGGGAGCCTGATGAATCAAACGCATAGAGCTATGAGCAAACTTTCCGATTCAAATATTAGAAGTATCGTTCCAATCGTTCCGCCAAAGAAGTTTTTGGAACGCTTTCTGGCAGACAAAGAGCTGGGAGATTTTGTGTTAAATTCTCGCCGGCAGATTGTTGATATTTTAACGGGAAAAGATCCTCGAATGCTGGCGATTGTCGGGCCTTGCTCAATGGACCGTCCTGAAGCCGGTCTGGAATATGCGAAAAGACTGGCTGAATTAAGTCAGAAATTAAATAAAAAGTTGTTCATTGTGATGAGAGCGTATCCTGAAAAGTCGAGAACCCGTCTCGCTTGGCCGGGATATATGCAAAGACCTAACTTAAAAGATCTCGATATGGAAAATGGTTTATATGGGGTCCGAGATTTCTTGGAAGAGCTTGCTAAGCTTCGTCTCCCTGTAGCCACTGAATTCGTTGATTCGATTGCTTCTCAATATCTTGCTCTTCTTGTTTCATGGGTAGCAGTCGGAGCTCGCGCTGTTGAGAATCAAGGATATAGAGATAGGGCAAGCGGTCTAAGCATGCCCGTAGGCTTTAAAAACAGTATAAGCGGCAATATTCAGACTGCGGTAGATGCGATAGTCTGGGCGCAAAATCCAAATTCTTTTCTCGGCATTGATTTTGAAACCGGGCAAGCAGCGATTTTCACCAGCGAGGGCAATCCTTATAGCCACCTGGTTTTACGTGGCGGGGATAGCGGGCCGAATTACGATTCGACTTCTGTTGCAGACGCAATTATACAATTAGAAAAAGCTCAACTATCACCCCATCTTGTGATTGACTGTTCTCACGGCAATAGTCAAAAGATAGCCGAGCGGCAGATACCTGCTTGCAATGCAGTGTTGGCACAGCGTTTAGCTGGCAATAAAAATATT
>JAUSLA010000044.1 GCA_030646565.1 bacterium | reverse complement strand
TTATCCAGGGCTGGAGCTCTTTACGCTTATCGAGAAGGTCTATAATGGTTATATTCTTGTATGGGGCGTTGATATGCTTCAGAAATATCGGCAGCGCACATCTCGCGACGGAACCGTATCCTATGATCAGAACCTTATCTTTGAAGTACATATTTTGTTTAGAGTATACCACATCTTTATGCCAAGGCAAATAACCCTCATCGGCACCCAGAAAAAAATCTTGATATATACGGGGTATGAGGATATAATACCGTTCTGCAGATTTTAGGGGACGTAGTTCAGTTTGGTTAGAACGTCAGATTGTCGATCTGAAGGTCGCGGGTTCGACCCCCGTCGTCCCCGCCACAAATCACATCTAACCAGGTTAAAAATAGGCATATTTAACCTGGTTAGATGAATGAGATGCATGAGATACATGTTGAGGTGGTATGGTACGCCCACATCGCCTATGCAGCGCCCGCACCTCGTCACCCCGGTCAGCGCATCCCCGAATATACCCAGTAGCATAAAATATTCCGATAGTGTAAAATATTATGGACGCTTTTAGTCGTCATTGCGAGGTCGCGAAGCGACCGAAGCAATCTCAATAGTTCTTTGAATTGTAAATAAAATGGTATATCCTCACGGTTATTGTGAATGATAACCGGGTCATGAAGACCCAAGGAGGATATACCATGAGAAGCGTTAACTTCTCACAGAGTAGTGTATCAATTCAGTACCAATATTTAAAGAGGAATTTGCGAGAGCTTGGAATGTTAGGGGTATTCGATAATTTTGAATCGAATGCCCATCGAGTGGTCCAGGAGTATATTCAAAAGGGCATATACGAAGAATTTAAGCTGCAGATCGGCGCGGACAGATATGAACATACAGGTCCGAGGAGGCTCGATGAGCGCAAAGGAGAGTATGAGCGCTTTTTCACCACGACATTCGGCACAAGCCGGATCAGTATGCCCAGAACCCGCGACGGACTAAAGATAACATATTCGCTCTTTAACAAGTATCAAAGAAGACAGCAGAAGTTCGATGATACGGTCGTATTATCAATGATATTGGGCTTATCTACCCGTAAGCAGCGCAAGTTCTTCAAGGCCTTCATAGGCGACTCCGTAAGCCATGGCACAGCCTCAAAGCTATTAAAAAATCTTGAAGGTGACCTTGCTGAATACAGAACACAACCCATTGAGGATAAGTATAAATATCTTCTCATAGATGGCCTCTGGGTAAGCGTGATGTCGAATGGCCATCTTCGGAAGATGG
>JAUSLA010000025.1 GCA_030646565.1 bacterium | reverse complement strand
CCAGGGGAAAAGAGTATTGGCAGGTTACGAAATCCAGCAATCTTTGCAGGCAAAGATAAGAAATATGGAAAAAATTGGCAGTATTATTCAAGCCGCCACTGATGCCGGGGCCAATGAAGTGGGAGATTTGCAGATTACCATTGACAAGGAAGACGAGCTTAAAAAAGAAGCCAGAGCCCAGGCAATTGAAAAAGCCAAGGCAAAAGCAAAAGAGTTAGCTTCGCAATTAGGAGTGAAATTAGGGAAAATAAATTATTTTAATGAAGACATTAATCTGCCTTATTATGGGTTGAATATGAAGGAAGGTGTGGGCGGGGGAATGGCGGTACCGGCTCCTCAAATAGCGACCGGCGAGAACAAGATTCAGGTAACCGTTTCCATAACTTACGAAATAAACTAACCGGTCTATGCCGTTATGCTTCTGAAAATTCCTCAAGAAAAAAAGATTGTCTGGACAAGCCACTCAAAAATGAAGATGCGCCAGTATCAGCTTTCAGAAAAAAGGGTCTTGAGTATTTTAAGAAAGCCGGAAAGAAAAGAAGAGGGAATAGCCCCAAAGACAATTGCCGCAATGCAAGTCAGTGGCACAAAAAAACATCAGACAGAAGTGTGGATGATGTACCAGCTCAAAGGAGAAAAGATAGATAGGCAAATTAGAATAATTAGCGCGTGGAGGTATCCGGGGAGAACGCCTATTGGGCAAAAACCGACCATACCGGATGATATTTTGGAGGAACTAGAACGCGATCAAACGTTCTAATAATAAACCATATGTATATAAAAATTTTCGGCTGGATTCTTTTAATAGCCGGTCTTATATTGATTGGTTGGACTTTATTTAATTCCTATAATGTTTTTACTGCCAAGTCCCAGCCGCCAGAATTTTTTAAAGCAGAAAAAGCAGTTTCTGCCGGGCAAGGTAAAATAGGCAGCCAAGACATCCAGGCCCAGCTGGAAAAAATGATTGGGGAGCAGTTAAAGGGATTATTGCCAGCAGACACTCTGCCAAAAATGCTTAACTTGACCGTCTGGTCAATGCTGGCTTTTATCTTAATTTCCGGCGGCGGCCAAATTTCCGGCATCGGAATTAAATTAATGAAAAACCGAAATGAATCAAAGATTCATTAAGAAGTAAATGCAAAATATCATTTTTCAATATTTTGAATGGCATTTTTTTGAGATGCCTAAGAATATTTTGAAGGCCTGGCGGAATTTCCTTTTGTTTAACTTAAATTATTTTTCTATTACTTTGCTTTTAAAAACCCTTTTTCTCCCTTGGCGTAGGGAAATTTTGGCTTATCCAAGGGGTTTTGACGTTTGGCAATATTTAGAAGTTTTCTTTTTAAATTTAATTTCGCGGCTCCTCGGGGCGATAGTGAGAATCGTTTTGATAATCTTTGGGATTTTTGTAGAGCTCTTGATGGTTATTAGCGGAATTATTATCTTTTTAAGTTGGCTGGTTTTGCCGATTATTATAATTCTCGGTTTTATATTAGGTTTTAAAAATTTATTTTAAAAACATGCGTAAAAAAGCATTCACCCTCATAGAGCTTTTAGTAGTCATTGCCATAATTGGTTTGCTTGCTTCTATTGTTTTGGTTTATCTAAAAGGAACAAGGGAAAAAGCAAGGATAGCCAAGGCTCTAGATTTTAGTCAGACTATAAATCACGTCATCGGCGCTTATGCCGTAGGCATCTGGAGGTTTGACGAGGGTTCGGGTACTATTGCTTCTGACTCTTCCGGCTATGGAAACAATGGAATTATTAGCGGAGCAACTTTTACAGATGGAATTTTAGGCAAGGCTTTGAGTTTTAATGGGGCTGCTAATGTTCGGGTAATCTTTCCAAATAATGCAAAGGGTCAGGGTTCCGGAGTTTTTATTCCTCAGGGCAACTTAACTTTTGAAATGTGGTTTAAAACAACAGCATCCTTTGGAGGTTTGCAAGTGGTCACAGGAACAAACTTTGGAGGAGGGTGTGATAGAGTTATATGGTTCAGCGGAGGAGTTTTAAATTTTAATGTTTGGAGTGAAGTGAATTTTGCCGGAACAAAATCAGTGAATGATGGAAAATGGCATCATTTAGTATATGTTTTAGACAAGAACTGGGGATTTAAAGCTTATATTGACGGTAAGCTATATGTCAACACCCAGACCCCTACAACCAACTGCGGAGTAGGATGTAGTGGTTTTGACTGGGCAGATACTTATAATGTAGGGACAGGGATGGGTTGTAGAGGAGGAGCAGATGGTGGGAATTTCAACGGCCTCATCGACGAAGTTCGCATTTACAACAGCGCTTTGGGCATAACCGAAATCCAAAAACATTACGCCGAGGGAACGGTCAGACATGAAATTGTATTAAAGTAACAGAAAATGGGGTTTCTGTTAAATTCGTAAATTCGTATTAATTCGTAATTCGTAGGGTATGTTTAATTTCGATTTAAAAACAGCTGCGATTTATCAGGCATTAATTTGGGAAAGATTACTCGGCTTTAGATACGATAAAGTTTTAAAAAATATTTTTAAAATTCTTTTTTTATTTTCCTTCTTTCTTTTTATCTACGACTTATTTTCAGATAATTTGAGCCATCAAGTTTTTTCTTTCTCTTTCGGGTTAGCCATCCTGTCGTTTACTTTATTTTTAGTTTTTTGGCTGAAAGGATTATTTTTTATTTCTCGATTAAAAAACCCAAAATTAAAAATTAGTATCGAAGACGTTTTGGCGGGAAGTCAAAAATATAATATCGCCGAATTTTTAACTTTTGAAGCGGCAAAAAGCGTTGAAGCAGCTATTAATTTTGCCAAAAGAAAGAAATTGCCTGTAAATTCAACCTGTCTTTTTTACGGCCTTCTTAAAAATAATCCAACTTTTAGTTTTGTATTTTCCCGTTTATTGCTTGATATTGATGAGATAAAAAAAATCATTAGCCAAGCTCTTAATGAGGTCAACGAGGCCGGGCCTCGATCAGCGGAAGATTTTCAGGCAACAATTTTAGAAGCTTTGAAAATAGCCCGAGAGAAAAATCATTCAAGAATTTCAGTAGGTGATATTCTTACCTCTTTATCCGGACAGGAACCTGTTTTCAAAAATATTCTTATTGAGCATGAGCTCAAAAAAGAAGACATAGAAAATTTAACTTGGTGGCAAGAATCATTAGAAAAAGAAATTGAAGAAAATAGTAAATTCTGGGAATGGAAAAATTTGATTAAAAAGGGTTCTTTGGCTAAGAGCTGGGCGTCGGGCTACACAATTACCCTGGACAGATTCTCTATTGATTTATCCGAGGTAGTAAGAAAGCAAGGTTTTCAAGAGGTCATTGGACATCAAAAAGAAATGGAAGCAATTGAAAGAATTTTAGCTCGTCGGGAAATTAACAATGTTTTATTGATAGGGGAGCCAGGTACGGGCAGAAAAAGTATTGTTCATGGCTTAGCAATAAAATCAGCTTTAGGTCAGAGCTTGCCGGAACTAAATTATAAAAGAATGGTAGCTCTTGATATTCCTATTCTTTTAGCGAAAGCTGAAGGTAAGGATGAAGCCGAAGAAATTTTAACTAAAATTTTTCAGGAAGTTGTTTTAGCTGGCAATGTAATCTTGGTAATTAATGATTTTCATAATTTTGTTGTAACAAATGATCAGCCGGGCGCCATTGATTTATCCGGCATTATTACATCCTACTTGCCCCTGCCCCAATTCCAATTTATCGGGATTACAAATTTTGCTGGCCTTCATAAAGAAATTGAAAGAAAGCCGGCTCTTTTAGATTTTTTTGAGAAGGTAGAAGTGCCGGAAATTTCAGAAAGAGAAACCTTGCTCTTTTTGGAAAGATTGGCGCTCTTGCACGAAAATAAATACAAAAAATTTATCAGCTACCCCGCCTTGAGAGAGATTATATCTTTGTCTAAAAGATACCTTCCGGCTTTGCCTTTTCCAAAAAAAGCGGCGGGAATTTTGGACGAAGCAATGGTTTATCTTTCTTCAACGAAAGATAAGATTCTTTTGCCGGAGCATATTGCCAAAATTATTTCCTCAAAAACGGAAATTCCAATGGGCAAAATAGAGGCTAAAGAAAAAGAAATTTTATTGAATTTAGAAAATTTAATCCACCAAATGATTATCAATCAAGAAGAAGCGGTAAAAGAAATTTCTTCGGCTTTAAGAAGGGCAAGGGCTGACGTTACTGTCAGAAAAGGCCCTATGGGAACTTTCTTGTTTTTAGGTCCTACTGGAGTTGGCAAAACCGAAACGTCAAAGGCGCTGGCTAAAGTTTATTTTGGCTCCGAAGAGAGAATGATTCGTTTGGATATGTCGGAATTCCAACAGGTTTCAGATATTCCCCGCTTAATTGGCTCTCCCGGCGAGGAAGGACTATTAACCACTCAAATTATGGAGAGGCCATTTTCATTAATTCTTTTGGATGAAATTGAAAAGGCCCATAAAAATATTCTGAATTTGTTTTTGCAGGTTTTGGACGAAGGCCGCCTAACGGACGGCCTCGGCAGAAAAATTGATTTTAAAAATTCAATTATTATCGCAACGAGCAATGCGGGATATCAAATTATTTTGGACGCTCTTCACGAAAATAAGATTATGGCAGAGATAAAAAATAAATTGATAGATTTTCTTTTTGAAAAAGGAATTTTCAGGCCTGAATTCATCAATCGTTTTGACGCCGTAGTTGTTTTTAGAGCTTTGACCAAGGAAAATTTATTAGATATCGCTGAATTAATGCTCCAAAAAATAAAGAAAAATCTAAAAGATAAAGACATCGACTTTGTTATTACAGAGTCCTTGAAAGAAAAAATTGCGGAGCTTGGGTATGACCCTATTTTTGGAGCCAGAAAAATGAAAAGAGCGATACAGGACAACATAGAAAATGTTTTAGCTTCGGCTCTTTTATCCGGCGAACTTAAAAGAGGAGGCAGGGTAGAAATTAATCCAGATGGATTTAAAATTATTGTAAATTCTTAGCGCCTAAAAATTTTTCAGTCACAAACTGGCTCGATCGAGCAAATCTGTGAACATTTATGCGGGAAAACTCAATACCTTATAAAGTCTTAATAAAATTAAGTGAATTGGTTGACTTGGGTGTTACTTTTTTAATTTGGGATTTTGATGAAATTAGGAAAATAACCGGGATTAGCTCATTCTCTGGTTATAAAATTACAAAACCTATTTTTTATAAAGGACTTAATAGTTTAAAACGGAATGGTTTTATTGGAATTAAGAATGATAAGGAAATTCAGCTTAGTTCAAAAGGGAGGACAGAAATAATTAAATACAAAATCAAAAGCAAAATAGAAAAACAAAAATGGGATGGGCAATGGCGGGCGATATGTTGGGATGTTCCCGAAATTTCAAGAAATGATCGGAATTTTTTAAGAAGACAAATTAAATGGCTGGGTTTTAAAGAACTTCAAAAAAGTTTTTGGGTTTTCCCATATGAATTTAAAGAAGAAATTCAAGAATTGATAGAATTAGTTAAAAGAGATTTAGCTGGAGATATTAGATTTTTACTAATTAATAAAATCGAGAATGATGACGATCTCCGGGAATATTTTTTCAAATCAACATAATCACAGATTGGCTCGATCGAGCGTTTGCGGGTAATTTGAATTTTTAGTTTAGTGTGTTTAAATCTATATAAATTTTGGATTTTCTTTGGATTTTTTATTGAACCAAAAACTGAGTATATTTCAAATAAAAAATTATGTCAGCATATCGACGGGAAGATACCTTCCCGTTTTTTTCTTTAGAGGGAGTGTGGATTACCTGTGAATAAAATAGCTTTTTTATAGGGATTTTGAAAGTGTTTATTTATGTTGACGCAGTAGCAGGAAGTGAGCTAAACTGGAAACAGGTGGGGGATTGTGGATAACTATGGGAAAACCCGAAATATCTGTGGATATCTATGTTTATAGGAGAATACACTTATTTAATAGATGAAAAGAAAAGATTGGCCGTGCCCCCAAAATTTAGGCAGCTTTTAAAAAAGAAAGCAGTAATTACAAGGGGTTTGGACCAATGTTTGTTTCTTTATCCAGCCAAAGAATGGGGGAGTTTGGCAAAAAAATTATCGCAGCTGCCTTTATCCCAAGCTGACGCAAGAGGTTTTGCAAGATTAATGCTGACCGGAGCCATGGAAGTTAATTTTGACAACCTGGGAAGAATTTTAATTCCCGACTATTTGAAGAATTACGCTTTTTTAAAAAAGAAAATAGTTATTGCAGGTGTTTACAACCGCATTGAGATTTGGGATGAAATTCAATGGAGAAAATATCAGACAAAGATAGAAAAAGAAGTGGGAGACATAGCGGAACGTCTGAAAGAACTCGGCGTATAATTAAATTTGTATATTCGTAGCTATTCGTAATTCGTAGGGTTATGCACGTACCTGTTCTTCAAAAAGAAGTCATTGATTATCTTGACCCCAAACCGAATGATAATTTTATTGACTGCACAATAGACGGCGGTGGCCACGCATTAGTCATTTTGGAGAAAACGGGGCCTAACGGAAAAATTTTGGGAATTGACTGGGATAAAAAAGTAATTTCAAACCTCAAATCTAAAATCGCAAATCTAGAATTGAAAAACCGATTGATTCTGACGTGTGATAATTTTGCAAATTTAAAAGAAATTGTTAAAGAAGAAAATTTTGAATCGATTTCCGGAGTATTATTTGACTTAGGATTATCCAGCTGGCATCTGGAAGAAAGCGAAAGGGGATTCAGTTTCCAAAAAGATGAGCCACTGGACATGAGATACGATAAAGGTGAAAAACTGACGGCGGAGAAAATTTTAAACGAATATTCGCGGCGGGAAATTGAAAAAATTTTGAAGGAATACGGGGAAGAAATGTTTGCGGAAAGAATTGCCCAAAACATAGTTGATTTTAGAAAATCAGAGCCCGTTAAAAATACGTTTCAGCTGGTGGAAATTATAAAAAAATCGGTACCCTATTGGTATCAACGACAGAGAAGGCATTTTGCCACCAAAACCTTTCAGGCCTTGAGAATCGCCGTGAACGACGAGATTCGCAACTTAGAAAAAGCATTGCCTCAAGCTCTGGAAGCGATTTTACCTGAAGGAAGATTAGTCTTTATTTCTTTTCATTCCCTGGAGGACAGAATAGTAAAAAACTTTTTCAGGGAAAAAGCCAAAGAAGGCAATTTAAAAATTATTACCAAAAAGCCGATTCATCCGAGCTGGACAGAGATTAAGAAAAATCCGCGTTCCCGTTCAGCTAAATTGCGCGCGGCTATAAAGATTAATTAATATGTATCAATCTTCGACTACATCCTTGCCAAATGTTAGAATTTTTAGATATCGAGTTCCGCTTTACGGGAATCGATATCTAAAGCTTTTCTGGATTAGCATCTTTTTTTTAATTCTTTTTCTTATTATCTTTTCTATTTTTCAATTAAACGCCTACACCAAAACATATTATTCCATTCAAAGCGCCCAGAACCAATTGGTTCAGCTTACGAAAGAAAACGGGAATTTAAAAATTGGCTTTTCAAACACCAGTTCCTTAAATAACATAGAAGAACACATTAGAAATTTTGAAGCAATAAATAAAATAGAATACATCAGAATTTTAGAGGTGACTGTTCTGGCAAAATAATTAACATGGCTTGGAAGATAAAATTGTCCGGGATTTCCAAGGTTAAAGAACACGTTCATGTTCTTTGCCACCCTTCGCTTGCGGCTCGGGTAATGGAATTTTGGCGGATTAATTTAATCCTTATAATTTTTATTCTTTGCGGATTGGTTGTTGTTCGCGAGCTTTTTTTTATTCAAGTTATAAACGGCGAGTATTTTAAAGCTCTTGCTCAAGGGCAGTATATCTTGAAAGATGGCGCAGGAGGGGAAAGAGGAGAAATTTTTTTTGCAAAGGGAGAACCCTTGGCTATCAACAAAGATTGGCCTCTGGTTTTTTTATCTTCGGTCCAAGCTAAAGAAAGAGAAAAGACGGCTAATATCCTGGCCGATATTCTTCAAATAGATAAAAACTTAATTTTAGAAAAATTACAGGAAGAAAGCTTATATACGGTGTTAAAAACAGGATTGCAAGACGAAGAAATTAAGAGAATAGAAGAAGCGAATTTAACCGGCGTTCACTTGGGAAAGGAATCGGGCAGATATTACCCCCAAGAGACATTAGCCTCAAAGGTTGTGGGTTTTTTGGACAAAGATGGAAAGGGGCAGTATGGTTTAGAGGAATATTACGACGAAACTTTGCAAGGCAAGAAAAAAACAAAGGGCAGTGATCTTATTTTAACGATTGATTATTCTATTCAATTTCAGGCAGAGCGGCTTTTAAAAACAGCCGGGGAGAGCTTGAAGATTGAGGGGGGGGAAATTATTGTTATGGAGCCGCATACCGGCAAAATTTTGGCCTTAGCCGACTTTCCGAATTTTGATTCTAACAAATATTCAGAGGTGGTTGATATGGATGTTTTTCAGAATTCAGCCGTTCAAAAGATTTTTGAACCGGGTTCCGTTTTTAAGCCCCTTACGATGGCCGGAGCTTTAGAGGAGCAAAAAATTACCCCGCAGACAAGTTATGTTGACAATGGCCAAGTTAAAATCGGCGGTTATACTGTATATAACTACGGCAAAAGGGTATGGGGCCAAAGGACAATGACAGAGGTTTTGGAAAAATCCATCAATACCGGCGCTGTCTTTGCCGAAAGCCAGTTGGGCCATAATCTTTTTTTGAAATATGTTGAGAGGTTCGGTGTTTTTGAACCCACGGGCGTTGATATCTCGGAAACCTATTCAGAAAACAAAGAATTTAAAAAAGGTTATGAAATTAATTTCGCCACGGCAAGCTTCGGCCAAGGTATTGAAATGACGCCTCTCCAGTTAGTCCGAGCTTATTCTGGTATCGCAAATGGCGGTAAATTAATAAAACCCTATATCGTGGATAAAATTAAAAATTCAGATATTGTCACCCAAAAACAGCCTCAAATTGAGGAGACGACTGTTATCTCCCAAAAAACCATTTCCCAATTGACCTCAATGATGGTAAGCGTGGTTGAAAATGGCTATACCAAATCCGCTAAAGTTCCGGGATATTATGTTGCGGGCAAAACGGGAACCGCCCAAATATCTTACGCCGCTTTGAAAATCAATAAAAAGGGCTATTCAGATAAAACCTGGCAGAGTTTCATTGGTTTTGCCCCGGCTTTTAATCCAAGATTTTTAATTTTAATAAAACTGGATAATCCGCAGGCAAAAACAGCCGAATATTCGGCTGTCCCGATTTTTCACGATTTGGCAAAATATATTGTTGATTACTGGCAAATACCGCCGGACTACGAATTGTAGGCGAATATGAAATTTTTTAATTTTTTGTCAAAACTTATTTTTCTTTTGAGAAAACCAAAGATTATTTTTTTGATTGGAGGAAATCGTAAATTAACGATGGAAATAATTTTTCATGTTTTGAAAAGATATCCTAAAATCGCGGGCAAGACCTTAATTTCAGAGAGTGATTTGAAGGACGTTGAAGGACCTAAATTCTTCATTAAAAATTCTTCTCTTCCGATTTTCGTTATTACCGACAGCAAAAATATATCTTTTGACAAGATTAAAGCTCTTTCTAAAGCAATTCCCGGACAAGGGTTTCTAATTTCCAATTTTGACGAAGAGCAGAATCGGGAATTAAAAACAGAAACCCCTTTAGGCGTTTTATGTTTCGGATTCCAATCGGGAGCCGACTTTCAGGCCAGCGATGTAAATAATAACGGGGATACGAATTTTAAAATAAATTATAAAGGAAACATTGTGCCGGTTTGGCTGAGAGATATTTCCGGTAGGGAATATATTTACGCGGTTTTGGCTGTGGCGGCAGTGGGAGATATTTTGGGTTTAAATTTGGTTGAAATTTCAGAGGCCTTGAAGGATTATAAGGATTCTGCTACACTTAAAAAATAACATTCTGTAATAAATCGACTAAAAAAACGTCTTAATAATAATGCCTAAATTATATTCCAAAGTCCCGCGAAGCGGGACGCAGGTGGAAAAGAGAACTTTATTCTCTTTGACTTCCCAATTTTATTTTGCTATTAAAGGTACTGATCTTGAGATTGGCTGAGTTTTGAATTAAAAAGTCATTGAAAATTCAGCCGATCCTAAGAGATCGGCCTTTTTATTT
>JAUSLA010000018.1 GCA_030646565.1 bacterium | reverse complement strand
GGCAGCCGCATGCGATTGCAGATCGAATTTTCCGACGGCCGCGTCGGTGCCACCGCCGACGGGGAAAGTGCGCCGCAACCGGCCGCGAAACCAAAACCGCGCCCGCGCGGCGATGAATCTGGCGGGCAGGGCACGCTGCTTTAACGCGCGAACCACTCCGGCACGCGCTTGAAGGCATCGGCGCGCGCGTTGGCATCGGTGCCGCTATGCACGCGGCCGGCCGGGCTCGGCGTATTGGCGATGCCGCTGCGTTCGTGCAGCGCCACGTCGGCGACGTCGAAATCGTGATAGGCGCCCTTATAGACCACGATCAGCGCGCCCGCGCTGCGGCCGCGCGCGCCGGCGATCA
Source organism: bacterium (assembly GCA_030646565.1). Classification (GTDB taxonomy): domain Bacteria; phylum Patescibacteriota; class Minisyncoccia; order Minisyncoccales; family RBG-13-42-11; genus JAUSLA01. The sequence goes on along the minus strand of JAUSLA010000018.1, from coordinate 1,012 downwards.
TCTGCTCGCAGCTGGCGGCCGGCGTCCAGTCGTCGGCGCGCCCGATCAGGATCAGCGTCGGGATGCGCGTGCTCCAGGCCAGATTGCCGGAGCGCTGGCAGTTCGGATAGAGCGCCACCGCCGAGCGGAAATCCGGCGTCTTGTCGCGCGCGGCGGCGGCGTGGCGGCGCACCGTCCACAGCGCGGTGGTGGCGCCATGCGACCAGCCGATGAGCGACACCCGGTCGGCCATCACCCAGGGCTGCGCCTGCAGCCAATGGCGGGCGGCGAGGGCGTCGTTGATGCGGGTGCGCGAGGCGCGCACGGCGCGCTGGCGCACCCGGCATTGCGAGGCGAGGGCGCGCGAGCCGAAACTGTCGGGAAACAGCACCGCGAAACCGGCGGCCTGCAGCCGCTCGCCCCATTCGCGGTAGCGCGCACCGATCGGTGCCTCACCCAACCCGTCGCAGGTATGCAGAGCCACGATCGCTGGAAATGGGCCGGCGCCCTCAGGTCGGTAGAGCATGGCCCGCAATTTCACCTCGCCGGAGGCAATTTCGACCTGCTCGGCGGCGCTGGCACAGCCCGACGCCAGCATGGCGGCGACGGCGATCCAGAGCAGTGGTTTCCACATGGTGCGATGTTCCGGCACGGGCGGCCATCTAACGCCTCTGCACATAAACCGGGCATGAACAGCGCATGATCTATGGGTTTGCCTTGCGCCACCGAACGACTATCTTGGGGTCGCCAGCCCGCGCCGGACGACTAGCGCATGATCCCGAAAAGTGGGCACCGGTTTTCGGATAAGATCATGTGCAAACAATAAGAGGCTATCCTTGCTCAATCGCTACGATCGCTCCTCGCCGATGAACGGCGAAGCCGAGGTGAAATACCTCGATGGCGATTTCCGCGTCACGCGGCCGGGCGCCTTCGTGCGTTGCGCGGTGACCGGTGTGCCGATCCCGCTCGAGGAGCTCAAATACTGGAGCGTCGAGCTGCAGGAGGCCTATGCCTCGCCGGAGGCGGTGCTGCA
>JAUSLA010000015.1 GCA_030646565.1 bacterium | reverse complement strand
TATAACATACTTATTCACCATAAATTTCGTTTTTGCGTTTGCAAAATATCTTCCGCGAAGAGCTTCCTGCATTTCCAAAGCCATTATCAAGTCTGCTTTTTGAGCCGGAACCAACGGAGAGAAAATTTGCTTTCCAAACCTAATATGAACCTCTACTGACCCTCCCCTTTGAGCCAGCCCGTGAAGCTCGGAAGTCCTTACTTTATAACCTTCCAAAAGGGCGGCTTCTGCAATAATCTGCAGAATAGTTAAAAGCCCTTGGCCTCCGACTCCGACAATAACGATATTGAATTCATTGATTTTATCAGACATCTTATTTTAAACTTTTTGCCAATAGCGCGCACATTTTGCGGGCAATAATCACTGAAACCTCGTCTTTTTCTAAAAATTCTTTTATCGTACCCACAAGTTCTTCCTGCTTAACCTGATCGATTACTTTTAAATTTTTAACTCCGCAAGCGCGCACTATGTCTTCAATAATTATTGCCGGCTGGCATCCATCGCTTTTTGCGGAAAAATCGGGATCAGTGAAGCCGAATTTATATTCTTCATTAATTTTTTTCGCCATAGCGGGATTCGGCTGATGGCCGGTCATTGCTGTGGTCTGATTGTCTAAAATAATAATTAAAGGATTTGATTTATTAAAAATCGTATTGATCAAAGCCGGAATCCCCGCATGCAAAAAAGTTGAGTCTCCAATAAAAGCAATAAGCTTTTGGCCGGCAGTCGCTTTTTTGATGCCGTGAGCAATTCCAATAGAAGAACCCATACAGAGTAAATAATCTTGCATATTAAGATTGGGCATTCCAAACAGCATATAGCAACCGATATCTCCGCCAAAAATAACTTTTTCAGGATCAACAGCTTTCTTAACAGCAGACAATACCGCCCAGTAAGGACATCCCGGACAAAGCTGAGGAAAACGTTTCAAGGCCTGTGTTTTATATTTTATATTTTGTATCTCGTATTTTGTGTTTGAAAATTTAGCAATAGCTAGGGCGACAGTCTCTGGCTTTAACTCTCCGATTTCCGGCAATAACTCTTTTCCCACCACTTCTATTTTGCAATTCGTTTTTTTAGCTAGGCCGAGCAACTCTTTTTCCAAATATGGTTCCAGTTCTTCTACTATTAAAACTTTTTTGAGCCCTTTTAAAAAAACTGTTATTTTTTGTTCCGGCAAAGGATTAAAAAATCCTAATTTCAAGATCGGCAAATTTAAATCAAGCTCTTTTAATGCTTCTTTTGTGTTGAGGTACGAAATACCCGAAGTAATAATGCCGAGTTTTTTTCCGCCATAAGATCCTTTATGATCGATAATATTGATTGAAGAATTTTCCGCGAGACTTCTTATCTTTTCAATTTTTTCCAATAACTCTTTTTTCATCTCTAAAACCCTCGGCGGGAAAGTAATAAAATTTTTCGGATTTTTAACGAAATTTCCCGGAAGGCCAAGTTTTGCGACAGGTAATTTATTTAACAATACCGGCATACGCTGATGGCTGACTCTGGTGGTTGTTCTAAGCATTACAGGAATTTTAAATTTTTCGGAAATTCGAAAAGCTAATTTCAAAAAATCTTTGCACTCTTGCGGATCAGCGGGTTCTAATATCGGAATATGCGCAAGATAAGCGAATCCTCTGCTGTTTTCTTCGGATTGGGCGGAACTGTGGCAAGAAGGATCATCGGCAACAACAATAACTGTCGGCCCTTTTGTTCCCGTATAAATAAAAGGCAGTAAAGCGTCTAGGCAAACATTCACGCCAAAATTTTTCATTGCCACCAAAGTTTTAAGTCCTGAAAAAGAGGCTCCGATACCTGCTTCTAAAGCCGTTTTTTCATTTACCGAAAATTCAAAATATCCTTTGTATTCTTTATCTTGGGATAGTTTAAAAAATGTATTGCCGATTTCCGAAGCCGGAGTGCCAGGATACGTAGAAACAAATTGAACCCCCGATTCCAAAGCCCCCCTAACAATAGCTTCATTGCCCAGTAAAATTATTTTTTTATTCGGTTGGTTTAACAAAAGATTTTCCATAACCCTACGAATTACGAATTTATACGAATAATTTACTCCACCGTGCAACTTTTCGCAAGATTCCGGGGATAATCCGGATCTTTTCCATTTAAGACGGCCATATGATAAGCAAAAAGCTGGAGAGGAATGACTGACAGAATGGGAGTCAGCATTTCCAAAGTTTTTGGAATATAGATTACATCGTCAGCTATTTTTTCAATATCTTTGTCTCCCTCTGTGGCAATGGCAATTACAGGGCCCTTTCTCGCTCTTATTTCTTCAATATTGGAAACCATTTTTTCATAGACAGAATCTAAAGGACAGATAGCCACGGTTGGAAATTTTTCATCAATTAAAGCAATGGGGCCGTGCTTCATTTCGCCGGCGCCGCAGCCTTCCGCGTGAATATAGGATATTTCTTTTAATTTTAAAGCTCCCTCCAAAGCAACGGGATAATTGTATTTTCTGCCAAGAAAAAGAAAGTTGTCAAAATTTTTGTATTTTTCCGCCAGCTCTTTTATCTTACCATTATTCTCCAAAACTTTCCTTGAGAGCTCGGGGATTCTTGAAATCTCTTTGACAATTCTTTGCCCCGTCACCAAAGACATTTCTCTCTGCCTTCCTAAAAACAAGGTTAATAACGCCAATATGGCCAACTGAGAAGTGAAGGCCTTTGTTGAGGCTACTCCGATTTCAGGGCCAGCGTGATTGTAAACCCCGGCGTCTGTTTCTCTGGCGACCGAAGAGCCAACCACATTAACAATACTCAAAGTTAATCCTCCTTTCCTTTTTACCTCGGCCAAGGCGGCCAAAGTATCGGCTGTTTCTCCTGATTGGGAAATAAAAAGAGAAGCGGTTTTTTTGGTTAATATAAATTTTCGGTAGCGGAATTCTGAAGCAAAATCCGCTTCACAAGGAATGCCCGCATATTCTTCCAGCATATACCTGCCCACCAAAGACGCATAATACGCCGTGCCGCAAGCGACAATGTTAAACCTTTCTACTTCTTTCAGTTTCTCCTGGACTAATTCCAACCCGCCGAGTTTTGCCGAACCAGATTCTGCAATCAACTTTCCCCTTAGAGTATTAGTGATGCTTTCCGGTTGCTCTATTATTTCTTTGAGCATAAAATGAGAGTAACCACCCTTCTGCGCCTCTTCAATGTTCCAGTCGATCTCGTTAACTGTTTTTTCCACATGATTTTGATTCGCGTCTTGTATAAAAAAATTATCCGGGGTCAGGGTAACTATCTCTCCATCGTCAAGATAAATAACTTTTTTTGTATGGGCAATTATTGCAGCAGGGTCGGAAGCAACTAAATATTCATTATCCCCCAAACCAACCAGCAAGGGACTAGAAAGACGGGCGACTACAATTTTTTGAGGGTCGTCGCGAGCTATAACAGCTAATCCATAGGTTCCCTTGAGCAAAGGAAGGGCTTCTCTAACCGCCTTCTCTAAATTTCCCTTGAAAAATTTTTCAATAAGATGGATTATTGTTTCCGTATCTGTTTCTGAAACAAATTTATGGCCTTCTGATATTAGCTTATCTTTTAACTCTTTATAGTTTTCAATTATTCCATTATGAACTAAAAAAATATTCCCCTGGCAATCTGAATGAGGATGAGCATTTTCTTCCGTAACACCGCCATGGGTTGACCAGCGAACGTGGCCCACCCCCACAGAACCATCTAATTGGTTTCCCTGAAGTTTTTTCTCTAAATTTTCCAATTTCCCGACAGCTTTTACGCAAACCGGCTTTCCATTATCCAAAACAACAATACCGCTGGAATCATACCCGCGGTAGCTTTCTCTTCTTAGCCCCTCCATTAAAATCGGCAGGGCTTTTTGTTTCCCGATATAACCGACTATTCCACACATAATAACGAAATTTCTAATTTTTAAACTATACGACGATATTTATGATCTTATCTTTAATGAAAATTATTTTTTTTATTTCCTTGCCATCTATCCATTTTTTAATTTTTTCTCGCGCAAACGCAATCTCTTTGGCTTTTTCTTCGGAAAGAGCCGGGTCAACCTCAATCTTGTCCCGGACTTTTCCATTGATCTGAATAATCAAATTAACAATCTCTTCTTTAACTAATAACGGATCGTACTTTGGCCATTCTTGCTTTTGAATGCTGCCATTTTTCCCAATCTTCTCCCACAACTCTTCTGAAATATGGGGAGCAAAAGGAGAAAGTAAAATTAAGAATCGCTCAATTGCCTCTCTACTAATTTCTTTTTCATTCTCCAGGGCCAGGTTAACAAACTCCATAAAAGATGCAATTATCGTGTTAAATTTTGTTTCCTCTAAGTCCTCTTCCACTTTTTTATTCAATTTGTGCAGGGCCCTTAATATATTAGCGCTGGTTTTATTTTCTGCAGATGATTCTAAAGCTAATCTCCAAACTTTTTCCAAAAAACGATGGCACCCTTTCAATCCTTGGCTGTTCCAGGCAATTGTTTCCCCGAAAGGCCCCATAAACATTTCATAAAGTCGCAGAGTGTCGGCTCCATATTGCCGGACAATATCGTCAGGATTAATAACATTTCCGAAAGACTTTGACATTTTTCTGCCGTCTTGGGCCAAGACCATGCCGTGTGAAGTTCTTTTTTTGTAGGGCTCTGGCTGAAAAACAACCCTGATATCAAAAAGAAATTTATATATAAAACGAGAATATAAAAGATGCAAAGTGGTGTGCTCCATTCCGCCGTTATACCAGTCAACCGGAAGCCAATATTTCAATTTTTGAGAATCGGCTATTTCTTTGCTATTATCCGGGTCGCAATATCTTATATAATACCAGTTAGAACCAGCCCAGTTGGGCATAGTGTCTGTTTCCCTTTTAGCCGGGCTGCCGCATTCAGGACAAGCAACGTTAACCCATTCTGAAATCACTGCCAAAGGCGATTCACCCGTTCCTGTTGGCTGATATTTTTCAACATAAGGAAGCTCTATCGGTAAATCTTTTTCTAACACCGGCACTGCCCCGCATTTTGGACAATGAATAATTGGAATCGGCTCTCCCCAGTAATGCTGCCTGGAAAAAACCCAGTCCCTTAATTTGTATTTTATTGTTTTTTTACTTTCATTCCTTACTTCAAGCCAGGCGGTGATTTCTTCAATTGCTTTTTCAGAAGTTAAACCATTAAATTGGCCCGAGTTAATTAAAACGCCGTAGCCAACAAAAGCTTCCCTCGAAATATCTCCGCCCCACCTTCGCCCTTCGGGCTTCGGCGGGCAAACCGAAACAACTTCTCTTATCTCCAGGCCGTATTTTTTGGCAAAATCGTAATCCCTAAAATCGTGAGCAGGAACTACCATAACCGCTCCGCCGCCATAAACAGCCACCACATAATCTCCTACCCAGACCGGCACCTCTTCTCCGTTAGCCGGATTTATCGCTTTAACTCCTTTTAACTCAACTCCCGTTTTTTCTTTCGCCAATTCTGTCCTCTCAAATTCACTCCTCTTTACCGCTTGATTAATGTAATCTTGCACCTCTTTCAGATTTAAAATTCGAGATTTTAATTTTGAAATAATTTCGTGTTCGGGAGCTAAAACAACTGCCGTTACTCCAAAAAGAGTGTCTGCTCTGGTGGTAAAAACCTTAATGACCGAGTCCCGCTTGCGGGACGAAGGTGAAGAAGAGGACTTGTCCTCTTCGCCTATTTCTTCCGCCCCTGTTGTCTTAAAATCAATCTCTACGCCATAGCTTTTACCGATCCAGTTTTTTTGCTGGGACTTCACTCTCTCTGGATAATCAACCATCTCCAAGTCGTCTATTAATCTGTCTGCGTACGAGGTAATTTTAAGCATCCACTGCTTTAAAATCTTTTTTTCAACAGGAGTCCCACATCTCTCGCATCCTGCGCCAACAACTTCTTCATTAGCCAAGCCAATTTTACAGGAAGGACACCAATTCACCGGAATTTCCGCTTGGTAAGCTAAGTCCCTCTCGTAGAGTTTAAGAAAAATCCATTGAGTCCATTTGTAGTATTTTTGGTCGGTGGTATTAATTTCTCTTGACCAATCAAAAGAAAGGCCCAAGTTTTTCATTTGTCTTTTAAAATTAGCGATGTTTTGCTCGGTTGCTTTTTGGGGATGAATACCGGTTTTGATGGCGTAATTCTCTGTCGGCAAACCAAAAGCATCCCAGCCAATTGGGAATAAAACATTATATCCTTCCATTCTTTTTTTTCTGGAAAGGGCGTCTATGGCAACATAACTCCTAGCGTGGCCAACGTGAAGACCTTCCCCCGAAGGATAAGGAAATTCAAATAAAATATACTTTTTTGGCTTTTTTGAAAAATCCTCTGCCAGATAATATCCCTGTTCCTCCCAATACTTTTGCCATTTAGGTTCTATTTTCTGCGGTTCATATTTCATGTTTCTGCTTGCCCCGTTGATTTTTCCATAGAAAAATCTTTACGGGGCCACTTTTTTTCAATTACCTGCGGATTATAATTCATAAAAATATCATATCCCAAAAACCCGATTTTGTCTAAGCGATGAGGACTACTTCCTCATCTTCACTCTTCGCTTCGCTCAAGTAAGCGATGAGGACTACTTCCTCATCTACCAAGTCCCACAAAGTGGGACGCAGGTGGAAAAGAAGATTTATCTTCTTTGAGTCACCTTCGTCCACCTTTGGCGAACTCGGTATTAAAAAACCATAAGGAGCTTAGCTCCTTATGGTAATTGGCTGCTCTTTTTTAATATTATCTATTCTATTTTTCTTATTACAAAAATCGTGTTTTTCTTATACGAGGAATCTTCTATGTTAATTTGAAGTCCTGCTTCTATTTGGTCGCCCTTTCCAACACTATAACCAATACTGCAAGGCGCTGCGCTTCCCTCAGGAGGACACTGTGACCCTACAACAGTGCCTTGCTGGAAATATACGTCTAATACGTCTCCCGCTGATATTTTTGTTTTACATTCCCAGACTGCTGATCCACATTGCTCCAATATATTGTTAATTCTGATTTTACCCATTTTTTTTACGCCATCATCGTTTATGGTGTATATATCCAATATTGTAGCGTTAACTCTGAATGGCTCAAATTGCTGCAAGTTTCCGGTGAATACCCCAGGACTGACCGACGGACCAACCACAGGGCCTATTATTGTTGCGCTATCTGACTCTACCGGAACATCAGATTTAACATCAAATACAGAATCTCCGTTGTCATAATAAAGTTTTGTAATAACACTCGTTGTACTTTGCCTGCTGTCTATGGGAATCTCTATGTCATAATTGGTGCCAGTTATTAACCCGCTCACACCCAAAACCTCGCCCGGCGTGCCATTGTTGTTTTCATGAACCACAACATATCCCGGCTTATCAATGTGCGCTACTTCTATAACTTCAAAATTATCCTTGGAATATTCGGCAGTAAATATAAAACTGTTTTCTTTTTGAAGCTCGCTGGCTGGCGGCAGGGGAAGTTTGTAGACGCCTATCAAAAGCACGGCCATTACTAACGTCGCAACAATTCCTAAAATCAAAAAAAATTTTTGTATCATATTTTTTTATTGAATACTATATCTCTTCGAATTTATAATTTTGTTTTGCGTTTCCCGCTTAAAGAATATCCACTCTAATTAAATTATACCACAAATGGAGTAAAAAATACAATGTTCAACGCAAATTATGTTAAATATCGGCTAGTCGAAGAACACATTCGTGTTCTTCTCCACCCGTCGCCTGCGGCTCGGCTATCTAACATTCGCTAAACCAATTAAATTTTGGCGTTTTTGAGAGCTGTTTTGCAAGGACAATTTCTTTGAATTTTAATTTGAGGAATGGTATTTTTTAATAATTTTTTGATTTTCTCCAAGTTGTCTTTCATTGTCTTTATCACTTCTTCCGCGCTTACAGGGCTGTCTTGCCAAACATCGTAATCGGTTACCATAGCTAAAGATAAATAACAAATCTCCAATTCTCTGGCCAAAACCGCTTCAGGAATTAAAGTCATTCCAATAATATCGGCAAAATTTCTGAAGAATTTTGATTCCGCCCGAGTTGAAAATCTCGGCCCTTCGATGCAAAGATAAGTCCCTTTTTGATGAACTGGGATTTTTAGCTTTTTCGCTTCTTTAAAAAATAACTTTCTTAATTCAGGACAAAAAGGGTCGGCCAAAGAAATGTGTATCGCCTTACTGCTAAGTGGTGAGCTCGTCGAACCATCATAAAAAGTGTATTCCCGTTTTTTGGTAAAATCTATAAACTGATCGCAAATCACAATGTCTCCCGGCTTAAAACTTTTCTTTAAAGAGCCGACAGCGCAAATTCCAATTATTCTTTCAACGCCTAGTTTTTTCAAAGCCCAAAGGTTGGCTTTTTGAGGAACTTTATGCGGAGGAAATTGATGATTCTTTCCGTGCCTTGCCAAAAAAGCGATTTTTTGGCTTGCCCCGTAGGGTCGCGAAGCGTCTCCTTCGGGGCCCAGAAAATCGCCGATTTCAATTGGCGAGGAAGGATAGCCGAACGGAGTTTTTATTCTAACCTCTTTTTCCTTTTTAAAAATTCCGGAGTCGTAAACCCCGCTTCCTCCGATAATTGCGACTTTTGGCATAAATTTTGATTTAAATTTTTGAAAGGCGAAGAGGACTGCGTCCTCTTCTTCACCTTCGTTCCGCTTCACGGAACTCGGTAAATAATTTTTTGGCATTTTCAGTAGTAATTTTAGCTATTTCCTCGTAGTTCATATTTTTAATTTCAGCTATTCGCTGGACAACTGATTTAATATACAAAGGTTCATTTCGTCCTTCAAAAGGTGGCGGCGTCAAATAGGGGCAATCTGTTTCAACTAAAATTCTATTTAAAGGAATATTTTTGATAACTTCGTCTAAAACCGAGTGCGGCGAAGCCGCACGAGATGAGAGATGAGACGAAGTCTCAGCGACCTCCAGCTTAAAAATTATCCCGTTCAAACCAAGATAAAGCCCCAATTCCAGATATTGTTTTGCCTCTTCCAAATTTCCGGTAAAACAATGAACTACTCCATTCGGTTTATAGTTTGTAGTTCTTGTTTTATAGTTGAGGATTTCTATCAAATCCTTATGTGCTGAACGGCAATGGAAAATTACTGGCAAATTCAGCTCTTTGGCTAAAGCCAACTGCGCCAAAAGCGCTTCTTTTTGTTTGTTTTTGAACTGTTCAAGTTTTGTTTTTGTTTTTGGCCGATAATAATAATCTAAACCAACCTCGCCGATAGCGACAACTTTTTTAGATCGGGCTAATTCTTTATATTTTTCGTAATAAAAATCTTCTTCAGCTTTTTTAAATTCAATTTCTTCTGTATCAATTTTTGTTTTAAAAATTCCTTCAGTTAAATGTATTGGGTGAAGGCCGACGGCGGCATACACTCCTTTTGGATATTTTTCGGCTATTTCAACCGCCCTTTTTGAGGTGGAAAATTGCGAGCCGACATTGAGCATCCAGATATCATTGTCTAGTGCTCTTTTTATCACTTCATCTGCATCATTTTTGTAGGCGTTGAAATTTAAATGCGAGTGAGTGTCAATTAACATAAAAGCGTTGAAACTTGCCCCGTAGGGAAAACGAAGTTTTCTCCTTCGGGGTTCAAATGGGAATGGGTGTCAATTAGCACCTTGGTTATTCTTTTTTAAAAGTTGATGAGACCTCCAAAAGGTTAAACCTACAAGCCCGATAGTCGTTAAGGTGGGCAAGTATTCTGGAATATGGACGCCGAAACTTTTGGCAATAATAAAAACGCCTAAAATTCCTATTGAAGTCATTGCCCCGTTTTTCAGCCATTTGTATTTTTCCACCCGCTCTATGCCGCTGATAGTCAATTGTCTTACAACCAAAGCTCCTATTCCGTTTCCCAAAAAAATTAAAGGGATTGCAGTGGTAAAAGCAAAAGCGCCAATGACTCCGTCAAAACTGAAAGAAGTGTCCAATACTTCAAGAAACATTAATTTTGAAAAATTACTCAAATGTGACTGGCCACCCTCCAGTCTTGCCTCTTCTTTGGCCGCTTGCTCGCGAAAACCATACATAATAAAAAACACGGCATAACCTATAGCGGCAGATAACATTAGTTGGTAAGAATTTCTTGCCAGATACAAAAGGGAGACTAAAATTATGGCGGCAAAAGCAAAAAACCAGACCCCATAATTCGGCTTTATTAACTTGTCAGAAACAAAAAATGGGTCTTTTTTTTCCAAAAATAGCCAATGAAGATAAATCAATAAAAGAAAAACGCCGGCTCCAATCAAAATTATGCCCTTTCTTGCTTCTATTGTCTGGGCAATTTCCGGCGAACTCTTAAACATTGATTGGAATACTCCCCAAAAACCAATTTCAGGAACCGACAGCCAAACAATTGCTAAAGGAAGAAGGCCCCTGACGAGAAAAACCGCGGTAAAAATACCCCAGAAGAGAAAAATTTTCCGCCATTTAACGCTCATTGTTTTTAGAATATGAGCGTTAATAATAGCGTTATCAATGCTGCTGATTATCTCAAAAATCACCAACCCAACAATAATGACAAAAGCTGTAAACATATTTTAGATTCTGGGAAAGAGAGATTTGCTTTTTTTATTTTTTAATTGCTGAAAGATTTTTTCTGATGTCTCGGGCAAAAATGGCTCTAAAAGTTTCGCTATTTCATTAATAGCTAATAATAAATCGCCAATAACTTCTTTTTGTTTTTGGCTTTTTTCCCATGGTTTTTCTTTTTCAATGTAACGGTCGCAAAAACCAATTAAATTCCAAACTGCAACTAACGCCTCATTAAACTTAAATTCGCCTAAAGCCTTGTGATATTTTCCCCAAGTTTTGTTTATTGTTGTTTTGAATTTTGGATTTTGGATTTGTTTGGAAATTAGAAATTTGAAAGGCGAAGAGAACTCCGTTCTCTTCTTCACCTTCGCTTCCACAAGTGGAAGCTCGGTATTAGAAATTTTTGCAAGCGTTATTACTCTCGCCGCCAAATTTCCTAATCCATTGGCCAAATCAGAATTATATCTTGATTCAAACTTCTCATAGGTAAAATCGCCGTCCTCGGTCGGTGGAATTTCCCGCAAAAGAAAATATCTTACAGGGTCAGTCCCGTATTTTTTGACCAATTCAAAGGGAGAAACCACATTTCCCAAACTTTTGGACATTTTCTGGCCGGCAACGGTAATAAATCCGTGTATAATAATTTTCCTTGAATTAGGAAGGCCGGCAGACATAAGCATGGCTTGCCATATAGCTGATTGCTGGCGCAAATTGTCTTTACCGGCAACTTGAAGGGCGTTAGGGTTTCTTTTATTTCCCCAATATGCCCGAAAATTCTTCTTTTGCTCGGGCCAACCCAAAGCGGAAATATAATTGATCAAAGCGTCAAACCAAACAAAAAAAACTTGAGAATCGTCTCCTGGAACCGGAACACCCCAAGGCATTTTTTCTTTAAGTCGCGAAACGCTAAAATCCCGAAGCCCTTGTCTAATAAAACTTTTCACTTCAGCAAATCTGGACACCGGTATTACAAAGTCAGGGTATTTCTTGTAAAAATCAAGGAGTGGCTGTCGGTATTTGGAAAATCTAAAAAAATAATTCTCCTCCTCTATTTGCTCTAAGGACAGATTAGGATGAATGGGACATTTTCCCTTTGCTAATTCTGAATCGGTTTTTTCCAGTTCGCAGCCAACGCAGTATTTGATTTTATAGTTTTTTTTATAGATATCTCCGTTTTTCAGACAACGTATCCAAAATTTCTGGGCAGCTAAAACGTGATGGGCGTCGGTGGTGCGGATAAAATTGGTGTAGCTTAAATTCAAAGCCCTTTTGAGGCACTCGTATTTTGCGGCGTATTCGTCAACGTAATCTTGGGGGTTTTTATTTTCTTCTAATGCTTTGCGGTAAATTTTCAGCCCGTGTTCGTCGGTTCCGGTGTTAAAAAAAACATCTTTGCCCAAAGCCCTCTGATATCTGGCAATAACATCGGCCTGAACAATTTCTAAAGAAAAACCGATATGGGGCTCTGCGTTTACATAAGGAAGAGTGGTTGTAATATAAAATTTATTTTTCATAGTGTGTGGTATAATGGAAAATACATTTTCACTTTATCATAATTTACCTTAATTTACCGAGTCTCGCAAGGCGGGACGAAGGTGAAGAAGAGAACGCAGTTCTCTTCGCCCTCTATGATTCTCGTTTCTCATTTACTGGTGGGAGCCGCCATTGCCGAGGAAATAAAATCTGTCCCCATAGCCATTTTTTTGGCTTTGTTTTCGCATTATCTTTTGGATTTCTTGCCCCATTCAGAATATTCCATAAAAAACATTGGGGAGGGAAAATGGCGCCACTCCTTTTTTGATTTCTTCAAAATTTTTCTTGATTTTTCCTCCGGCGTTTTATTGATTCTTGTTTTGGCTAAAAACCCTTTAATTGCTCTTTTGGCCGGCATTACCGCGATTTTGCCGGATGGCTTGGCTTTTCTGGCATTTGTATTCCCGGAAAACAAACTGCTTAAAATCCATCGCGCATTTCACCATATAAAAACGCATTCTTTCAGAAATAAAAAAATTCCCCTCTTCTGGAAAATTATCAGCCAAGCCCTCACTATTGCAGTCACTATTATTTTTCTCCTAAAATAACGACGAACTCTCCCCTAATTTCATCTTTTTCTATGTCTTGGATAACTTTTTCAACGCTTCCTCTGTAAATCGTTTCAAATTTTTTTGTTAATTCCCGGCAAACCGCAATCTCCCGCTCTCTTGCAAAAAACCCAATCTCCTTTAATGTTTTGATTATTCTATGGGGAGATTCATAAAAAATCACCGTATATTTTGAGCTGGCAGCTTCTTTAAAAAACTTTTTCCTTTTATTTTTGACGGGCGGAAAACCCAAAAACAGAAACCTGTCCGTCGGAAAACCAGAAACCGAAGCCGCGGCCGTTATCGCGCAAGGCCCGGGAATAGGCACAATGTTTATTGGGAGGCCGGGCCTCGCAGCGATTATGTTGATTAATTTATTGCCGGGGTCTGAAATGCCGGGAGTGCCGGCATCGGAAACTAATGCTAAATTTTTCCCCCTTTTTAAAAGCTGAATAATATATTCAACTTTTTTTAGTTCGGAATGTTGATGACAGCTTAAGGTGGGAACGTTAATCTTATAATAATCCAGTAATTTTTTTGTTACTCTCGTATCCTCGCATAAAATTAAATCAACCCCCCTCAGTGTCTCCAATGCTCGAAAGCTAATATCCTTGAGGTTGCCTATGGGAGTTGCCACTATGTATAAAATAGCCATGTATTTAATTTCCTATTTCCAATGACCAAATTTTAGAAATTAAAAATTAGAAATTTTTATAAGACTACGGCTTTTTCTTTTCCTGTTTTTCTTTTGTGCAAAAATTCTTTAATAAATTCAAACAAAATTCCGGCCAAAGGCACAGCTAAAACAGCTCCCATAATGCCTAAAAGCGCGCCTCCGATAGCCAAAGAAGCAAGAACTAAAACCGGGGACAGTCCAAGAAATCTTTTGGAAAGAATCGGCGTTAAAACATTATTTTCTACCTGCTGGATTAAAACAAAAGCAATTAAAACAAACACTGCCTTCGCAAAAGAATCAAACAAAGCAACTGTAAATATTAAGATGCCGGCGGCTAGGGGACCTACCACAGGGATAAAATTAAGAATGCCGGCAATTAATCCCAAAGAAAAAGAGTACTTTACGTCAAAAAGCAAAAAGGCAAAGTAGGAAAGCGCTCCGACAAATAAACAGGCGATGATTCTCATTAAAAACCAACCACTTACTCTCTCTTGACATCTTCCCCAAAGAGAAAGAGCGTATGCCTCGTAATTTTTAGAAAAAATGAGGTCAATTAATTTTTCAATCGGTTTTCGCTCTAAAGAAATAAAAATAGCCATAGTGATGGTCAAGATGGTTGATAATATCCCCCCAAAAACCGAAAACATAATGCCGGTCAAGCTGCGGCTTATTTTTTCCAAATTCCCGCCTAAGGTTTGAAAAAAATTCTCGGTGCTCTCAAAAATTGGCAGCCCCAAACTTCTTAAAACCGGGGATAATTTCCCCCAATATTGAGGCAAAAACTGAGAGAACTGCTGAATTTCTTTCAGGAAAAGAATGACTGTCAGATACAAAAAAGCGCTTAAAATCCCCAAAAAAATAGAGTAAATTAACACTACGCTTATTACTCGCGGGATTTTTCTTTTTTCTAGGAAATCAATTGCCGGATTGAATAAAATTGAAATTATTATCGCAAAAATAAACCAAATTAAAATATCCTTGATTAAAAAAAGAATGTAAAAACAAATAATGGCAGTAGATAATTTTAAAATTGTTCCCCAAGAAATATCTAAAACTTTTTCATCACCCATAAACCGAGTCCCGTTTTACGGGACGAAGGTGGAAAAGAGGACAAAGTCCTCTTTGACCGTTACGCCAATAATTTTTCAAATCTGGTATTGTCTTTGAATGGACCCACTAAAACTAAATTGAGATTTTTTGGCTGGAAAATATCTTTTGCCACTTTTAACATATCATTTGCGCTAACTTTATCAATTTCTTTAAAAAACTCCGCAGGGGTCATAACTTTTTTCTCTAAAAGCTCTTGAATGCCGTAAAAAGAGGCCTGGGCGTCGGATGACTCCATCGACAAAGAAAGCCTTCCTTTGAGATTGTTTTTTGTTTTTTTCAGTTCGGAGGGACTTACTTTTTCCTCCGATATTTTTTTATATTCTTTCAAAATGACCGAAATCGCTTTTTCTATTCTCTTGCTGTCAACACCGGCCGCAGTTACCAAAAAACCCGTGTCGGGATTGGATTCAATTTCTGTTTTAATATAATAAGCCAGTCCTAATTTTTCCCTAATCTCAATAAACAAACGGGAACTCATCATCCCCCCTAAAACGTTCCCCAAGATATCCTGAACATATCTTTTGGGGTGAAAAAGATTAAAGCCCCTCACTCCCAAACGAAGATGCGTTTGGTCTGTCTCTTTATAATGAACTAATGATTTGGGTTGCTCTTGAGCATCAATAACTTTTTGCTTAACCGCGGGGTTGCTTATTCGCATAGAAGAAAAATATCTCTTTGTCTTTTCAATGGCTTGCTGTTCCTTGAAATTTCCGGCTAAACAAACAATGGTGTTTGAAGAGATATAATGATTATTAAAATAATCCAGCAGCTTTTGGCGGTTTATTGCAGAAACCGTTTCTTTTGCGCCGGCAATATCCCAACCGGCCGGCTGATCGCCATACAAGAGTTTGTTCCATAAAAGCCCGACATAAGCCATAGGATTGTCATATAGCATATTAATCTCTTCGATAATCACTCCTTTCTCTTTCTCTATTTCTTTTCCCGGCAAATTGGAGTTCAAAAAAATATCAGAAACCCAATCCAGAGCCAAATCAAAATTGGAAGCTGCCACCTTGGCAAAATATCCGGTATAATCTTCACCTGTAAAAGCATTGTAAATTCCGCCCACCTTATCTAATGTCTCGGCAATTTCTACGTTGTCCGGCCTCTTTTTTGTCCCCTTGAAAAACATATGCTCTAAAAAATGGGAAATGCCGCTTATCTCTTTTGTTTCATATTTAGAGCCAGTCCCGACCAAAACTAAAACCGTTACTGCTTGGGTGCTTTTTTGAGGAACAACAATAATCCGCAAGCCATTTTTTAAAGTAATTTTCTTGAACATAAGCAATTTAATTATAGCAGAAATTTTTCATAAATTAAAGAAATAAAAATGGGGGGTGAAGCTCAAAGGGTATAAACCCTTTTTGCCCCACTCCCTATACTCTCGCAAACTTGCGGAAAAGAACTTAGAATTCTCCAAACGAACCCGGATTCAAAATAACCCACACAAAACCCTTAATCATTTTTGGCAATATTAACCGAACCCCTTTGCAGATTTTCTCTCGCCTATCATCGAGATTCGCCTGCCTCTCCGGATACAGATTAGCCCAAATTATAATTTCTACGTCTGTTGTATTTATATCATTGGGGCCAAAATCCTGCACCCAGACTTCAACATCTTGAGCTTCTAATCCTCCGTCAGGATGCTCGCAAGTTAAGGCACTGGCTACCAATCCTGGTAGACGATCAACAAGCCTTTCCAGTAATCCGCAATCAATCTTCTCGGGGTTCTTGTTCACGACAACCAATGGCATTTTCGCTTCCTCCTTTTTTGCCTGCCATTAAGGTCAGGCGACCGATAAATCAGCACTTTTATTCTGCCCGGATTATATCATCCTTCCATAAAAAATCAAGCCCTAAAGGGCTTGTACAAATACTGGCAACTGTTTAATTTTTTAAACAAAGCCCGAGGTTTTTTATTAATTCACCAGTCTTTATTCTTTCCTGTTTCATTGTGTCACGGTCGCAGGGATTTAACCTAAAAGATGTTTTCTTTTACGATAATCTCCCCTACCTTTTTTCAAAAATATATCAACAATTTCAATTCTTTTTTCTTTTTGAAAGAAGGCAAATAAAATTCGCCAGCGTCCGAGACGAAGGCGATAGCCAAATTTAGTTCCTTCGATTTTTCTAACTTGCGGATGTAAAAACGGATTTTCTGAAAGTTTTTTAAATTCAATATAAAATTCTTGTTTTAATGCTGCGGATAATTTATCAAATTCTCTTTCTGCTCGAGAACTAAAAAGAACTTGGAACATTTATTTTAATTTATATTTTTTCTTTATCTTTTCTAAACTAATGGAGTTCTTACCTCGGCTTTCCTCAAAAGCAATATTAAATCTCGCGGCATCTTCTAAATCCTCTATGGTTTCTTCAATTTCTTCCCATTTTTTCAATGTCAAAATCACTACCGGTTCTTTGCCTATTTTTATTGAATTTCTCTCAACTACTTTTACCATATAATTCTATTATAATTTATTTTTCAATTACGTCAAACCTTCTTTTTACTCTTCTTCCAATTTTTCTTTTATCGCTTTGACTAATTCTTCTACTTTTACCCTTTCCTGCTTCATCGTGTCGCGGTTGCGCAGAGTAACATCTCCTTTTTCCAGTGTTTCAAAATCAACAGTTATCGCAAAAGGGCAGCCTATCTCGTCTATCCTACGATACCTTCTTCCGATTGAGCCGACTTCGTCATATTGGCAGATAAAATGGGGTTTTAATAATTGATAAACCTCTTTTGCTTTTTTGACCAATTCCGGCTTGTTCTTTACCAGGGGTAAAACCGCAACTTTGACCGGCGCTATTTTTTTATTTAATTTTAAAACAATCTCTGTTTCTTTGGCAGATTTTGTAGTTTCGGTTCTTCCGCCTTCAATTTCCTGATAAGCATCGCATAGCAATGCCAATAAAAGCCTGTCTATTCCCAAACTCGGTTCTATCACAAAAGGAGTATATTTTTCTTTGGTTTCTTCGTCAAAATAAACTAATTCTTTTCCCGAGAACTTAGAATGCTGGGAAAGGTCATAATTAGTTCTATTCGCGATACCGGTAAGCTCCGCCCAGCCAAAAGGATATTTATACTCAATATCAATTGTTCTTTTGGAATAATGAGATAAGGCCTCTTTTTTATGTTCATACCTTCTTAGATTTTCTTTTTTAATGCCGAGATTAAGAATAAAATTTTCCCAATTATCAACCCATTCTTCAAAAAATTTTTCGTCTTCGCCGGGTTTCACAAAATATTCAATTTCAGCCTGTTCAAATTCTCTTGAGCGAAAAATAAAATTACCGGTAGTAATTTCATTTCTGAAAGAACGGCCGATTTGCGCTATTCCGAAAGGCAGTTTCAGCCGCATTGATTCTTGCGCCAGATTAAAATCCGTAAACATTGATTGGGCTGTTTCCGGCCTTAAATAAGCGATGTGGGAGTCGTCTTCAACCGGCCCCAAAAATGTTTTGAACATTAGATTGAATTGTTTTGAAGGGGTGAAGTCTTTTTTGCCGCAATTCGGGCATTCCTTTTTTATCAAATGGTCTTCCCGGAATCTGCCATGGCAATTTTTGCATTCAACCAGAGGATCTGTAAAGTTTTTTAAATGGCCTGACGCTTCCCAAGTTTTAGGATGCATAATAATTGGCGTATCAATCAAAACTATGTCTTCTCTTTTCTGAACAAAAGTTTTTAACCACTCCTGTTTTATGTTATTTTTTAAAAGGGAACCCAAGGGCCCGTAGTCCCAAAAAGCTTCTATGCCGCCGTAAATTTCCGAAGATTGAAAAATAAATCCCCGTCTTTTAGCTAAAGATACAATTTTTTGCATTAAATTTTCCACTGGATTTATTCTATCTAATTTATTAAGAAATAAAAAGCGGGATTTGGTAGGCGATGAGTCCCGCTCTGCGGGACTCATCTTCAGCTTCGTCCCATAAATGGGACTCGCTACTGGACGATGCCTTGCTGTTCGGAAACAGTGTCGTCGTCCGGCAAATCGGTGGTGATAGCGGAATCAAGAGCTAAAATAGAGTCCTTTGTCCATTGGTCCTCTCCCGTAATACTGGCTTGGCCGATGAGTTCTGCTGTCATTCCTATTTGCGAAGCAGTCGGGATAAACACAACCTGAAAAGAGATATTTAGCGGAGAGTTTTGGACTCCCTGGCCCGCAGACATTTCGCCAACCTCCCAAACTAGTTCACGCGAAAGGGAATCAAAAGCGAATTTACCAGCTTCTCCTTCCGGAAAAATTTTGCCGGTAAGCTTCACTTCTCTCGGTAAAACAGCTTTTACTTTAATGTTTTTTGTATTATTATAATAATTTTTCGCTTGCCAGGTTATTGTATAAGTGGTGCTCTCTCCGACTTTAGGGGGTATAGGGCCTG
The DNA here is from genome assembly GCA_030646565.1 of bacterium. GTDB lineage: Bacteria > Patescibacteriota > Minisyncoccia > Minisyncoccales > RBG-13-42-11 > JAUSLA01. The sequence continues at coordinate 32,665 of JAUSLA010000015.1, read as the reverse complement.
AATTACCAAAAATTTCATCCTGGAAATATCCCTTCTGGTCTATGACCAGTTTTGTATTGACCTTATTAATAAACTCTTCTTTTGCCTGGGAAAGATAAACTTTATTCTGAATTGCGGTATTGTTAAGAACTCCGAAGTCCTCTTTCAATTTTATCCAAAATTCAACCTTTCCTTCTCCTCCGACATTTAAAAATTGAAGCTCTTGAACCCGTTTCCAGTCAAAGACAACTGAATTGTCTCCGGGTTCAAAATCTCCGGAATTGGATTTGAGCGTCTGAAAATCAAATGCTGCCCCGTCTAATCTGTTTATCAAAAAAAGATTGGTCAATGGCACTTCTCCAAAGTTCTTGAAAGAAATTTCATAATGCAGAAGATCTCCGGGCGAAGCCGTATAATCGGGGCTGCCGTTGATTTGCTGGGTAATATTAATGTCGGGCTTGGCTATCTCCACTCCCTTTTGCGCTGTTTTCAATAAAATAAATTCTCCGCCCTGCCAGATTCCTATTTTCGCTTGAAAGATTTTCTCGTCGTTAATATTGCCCCTTAATTTTCCCGCAATTTCAATCCGGCCGCCTTCTGCTTTGTTCAAAGAACCTAAATCCCACTCTATTTTTTCCAGGGACTTTGGCGTTGATTCAATAAACTCAAAATCTGAAGGATATTCAACTGTAATTCTTAAGTTTTGAATAGGATAATCTGTATTGGAAAAATAATTTAATTTGAATCTGATATCTTTTCCTGATTCGCTTTGGGAGGGCAGGTCAAATTCAAAAGTAAGGGGCACTTTTTTAATTACGGTAATAAAACTGGTAGCGGATTCATAACGGGCTTTCAAATTTTTGGGTTGGTAAGACAAAGTGGCCTTGGCAATTTTTGCCTCATTCTCCTTGCCTAAAAGTCTTGCTTTGAACCTGAATATTTTTTCCTGGCCGGGATAAATAGGCCCTCCCAGATCTTCGGTTTTTTTAACGACCCTTAAAGAATTCTCTCCTGCTGGAATGGAGTATTCCGGAAATTCAAAAGTAAGTTCCGGCTCTTCCAACCGGGCGTTTCCGTTGTTTTTATATTTAACAATATATTCAACTTCTTCAAGGAGGTCGACCGAATCCTGGCTCAAAATTTCCAATTTAAGCGTTTCCTTTGAGTAGATATTTTTCTGATAATAATAAAAACCCAAAATACCGGTGGCTAAGGCCAAAATAACAATGGAAAGGTTAAGTTTATTGAACATAAAAAACGTTCTTTAATAAATACTATCAGTTTATTCCGTTTCACTCAAAACCTCCAGAAGATAATGCTTGGAAAATATTTCGAGCGATTTTAAATCTTCTGCGCCAAATTTCAGCTTTTTTAAAGTGGGCCAATCCCCTTTAATGATAATTCTGATTATTTTTACAGCATTCGGATTAACCTCTTTGGCTAATGATCCTTGACAAGAGCTGCAAACCAATCCTCCTGTTTTGAAACTAAAATAAATTTTCCCGAACGTCAATTTTTTTCGGCAGACAGAACAAAAATATAATTCCGGCCGATAGCCCAATATTGAAAAAAGGTTCCAGAGAAAATAATAATATAATAATTGCCAGTGGCTAATAGCCAATGGCCGATTGCTTAATTTTTCAAAAATTTCATTCAAAAACTCCCAAATTCTTAAGTCGGACTCCTGGCCCCTAATAAGAGAATCTAAGGTTTTGGCAATTTTGAAAGACAAGGCCGATATCTTAAAATCTTTTCTTAAATTTTCAAAATTATTGATTAAAATTACATCTGTTAAGATTTTGTAGGCCTTGCCCTGAATGAATTCAATGTCTGATAAATAAAACAATCCCAGCCCTCCTCTTAATTTCGAATTGATTTTTCTTTCGGCCTTGGCCAAAAAATCCATCTTGCCGAAATCCTTTGTATAAATTGTGACGACACGGTCAAATTCCCCCCTGTCTGTTTTTCCCAGGATAAATCCTTGAGTCCTGTAATGAGTAAACATTTTACTTGCCCAATAAGTGTTTGCTCAAAAAATCCATCTTTTTTCTTGCTTCTATTTTTTCAGCTGTAGTCGGAGCCGAAACTTCTTTCCTTTTCAAATCTTTAAAATATTTAGGAAGATTTTTTTTGGGGTCCATATAACTTTCAGCGCCATATCTTCGCAGATCATTTTTCACATCTTCTGCCATTTTCCTTATTTGATCCCGTGAGTACGTAGCGCCTCCAGCATTGGGAATAGCAGGAGACGCCTGTTTCAGTTTCCATATAGCTTCATTCATTGTTAAATAGGGCTTTCCTCCAAATATTGAAGTATCTGGCTTGGCCGGTTTTGCGCCTCCTTGACCTAATACTTGTTTTTTATCATTTATAGACATATTTATCCAACTTTTTTTATCGCTAATAATAATTTTTCCTTGTCGACCATAATATCTTTTTTCGCATCAAGCGATTTTTTGAATTTATCTTCGCAAATTAAGTCCTTTACTTTAGCTTCCGCCAAAAGAAATTTTTTATTCCTTTCCAAAATCTTGTTTAGTTTAGGACCTGCCGAATAAACGACTAAAATCTTGTTTTCCGGCTTTAAACCTGCCTTTTTTCTTAAGTCCTGGATGTTGCGGATAATCTCCCTAATAATCCCTTCTTCTTTTAGTTCTGGAGTAATTTTTGTATCCAGCTCCACTTCGTTTTTTATCTTAGAATCAAAGATTATCTCTTTAATATTAACTTCTTCTTTTATCAACTCCAGTAATTCTCTATCATTTTTGACCCGTCTGCCGGTAGGCAAAGATTTTATCTTAAGAGAAGCGAGCGGCTGTCTGACTTTTATTCCTGTCTTGGCTCTTTCGGCCAAAGCTTTTGCGGCAATTTCTCTAACTTCCTGCATCTGCTTTTCTAATTTTTCATTAATGAATTTTTTATCAGCTTCTGGCCAATCGCAAAGATGGACGGATTCTGGTAATTTCTTTGTTTTTAAATTTTGATAAATTTCTTCGGATAAAAATGGCATCATAGGGGCAATCAGCTTTATTAGATTTAAAAGAACGTAGCGAAGAGTTTGAACCGCCTCTTTTTTTTCTTTATCATTTTTCGGTTTTTGGAATCTTTTACGAGACCTCCGGATATACCACAAGGAGAGATCTTCTATAAAAAAATCTTCTATCGCAACAGCTACTGCGGCGTTATATTCGTTCAAATTTTTGGTAACTTTTTCAATCAAGTTGTTCAAGCAAGACACAATCCATTTGTCTAAAATATTACTTGAAGGCGATGAGGACTTCGGCCGTCGAGTCGAAGACGAGACGAAAGAAGAAAAACTTTTCTTCGCACTCATCTTCACCTCGTCCCGATATAGGAGGGACTCGGTTTTTGAATAAGTTTTAAAAAAGATAAAATTATTCCAGAGGGTTAATAATTTTCTTTTAATTTCTTCTGCAGATTTATACCCAAAAAGCAAGTTATGCGCCGGATTTGATTTTGCATACATCCAACGCATAGGCTCTGCTCCAATTTTCTCCACAGCTTCGTCAAACCATATAGCGTTTCCTTTGGATTTATGCATTTCCTCTCCCTTTTCATCGCGCACCATAGCATGGCCAAAAATTGTTTTTGCGGGTCCCACGCCCTCTAAAACCGCGCTCATTACAATCAGAGAATAAAACCAATTCTTAAACTGGCCGGGAAATGATTCGCAAATAAAATCAGCTGGAAACCATTTTTGCCAATATCTTTTATCGGAAAAATATCCCATCGTAGAAAATGGCACAATCCCGGCGTCAAGCCAGGGATTGCCGACGTCTGGAATACGAGAAACGATTGCGCCGCATTTTGAACACTTGATTTTTACTTCATCTATCCATGGTCTGTGAGGAGAATGATTTTTAAATTGCTCCCATCCGGAAACCGCCTTCGCTTCCAACTCTTCTTTACTTCCAATAACTTCAAAATTATTGCATTTTTTACACTCAAAAATCGGTAAAGCCAGCCCCCAATAACGCTTTTTAGAAATTAGCCAATCATGCATATTTTTCAGCCAATCAAGCTCTCTGTCTAATCCAAAAGATGGAATCCATTTAATTTTTTTGGCGGCCTTAGCCAATTGACCCCTCAATTTATCCATAGAAATATACCACTCATCGGCAACCTTCCAAACAAGTTCTGTTTTGCATCGCCAACAAACAGGATAACGATGAACGTAGGGAGCTATTTTAAAAACCCAATCTTCGCCTGTTTTTTCCTTTTCCATCAGATAATCAAGGATCAAACGGGGATTATTTTTAGCGTTTTTCCCGGAAAAATCACCAAACCCGGGAAGATAATCAGCATTATCGGCAATAACGGGAATTATCGGCAAGTCATATTTTTGACCCAGTTTAAAATCTTCCTCGCCGGCGCTTACTGCGATATGCACCAAACCCGTACCCTCATCAATTGATATTGGCATTATACGCTCATCCGTTGCGATAATTAAATGGAATTTGTCTTGGTTCTCATCAGCAACTTTCCGCACTGCGTCTAAATTATCAAACGGTCCCCGGTATTTTAAACCAATAAGCTCTTTACCTTTTACAGTTTTTATAATTTTTTTATATTTTTTTATCGAGTTTTCGCATGGCGAAAACGAAGATGAAGAAGAACGTAGTTCTTCGACTTTAAAAACATTCCTTATCAAATCTTTGGCGAGCCAGAAAAAATCGCCTGAATTGCCTTCAACTAATGAATAATCCAATTTCTCATCCACCGCCACGGCGATGTTGGCTGGAATAGTCCAAGGAGTTGTTGTCCAAACGAGTAAAAATTCATTTTGCCTGCCCGCGATTGGAAATTCAAGATAAATAGATTCGTGCGTCACCTCTTTATAATCTTCTGTTAAAATCTCGTGCTGGGAAATCGCGGTTTCGCATCTAGGGCACCAAGGAATAGCGTCTCGACCCTTGCGAACCTGGCCTCCCTGCCAACATTTTTTTAAAAACTGCCATATAGCATAGTTGTTTTCGTCAGACATCGTATAATAAGAATTTTCCCAATCCATCCACTGGCCAAGCCGAAGAGATTGCGCAGTTTGAATTTTTGAGTATTTTCTCACTCTTTCTTTGCATTTTTCAATAAATTCGGCTATGCCGTATTTTTCAATATCTTTTTTTGTTTTAAAACCAAGCTCTTTTTCTACTTCCACCTCAACCCAAAGGCCCTGGCAATCAAAACCGTTTTGAAACCTTTGATCATAACCTTGCATTGCCTTATACCTTTGGAATAAATCTTTATATGTTCTCCCCCAAGCGTGATGGACGCCCATTGGATTGTTTGCCGTTATCGGCCCATCTAAAAATGACCAGCGTTTTTGGCCTTGATTTTTTTTGCGAAGCTTCTCGAAAATCTTTTTTTCTTGCCAGAATTTTAATATTTTTGTTTCTATTTTCGGGAAATCTAAATCCATAAATCAAGCTTTCGCATAACGAAAGCGAAGATTGAAGATGAGGACGCAGTCCTCATCGCCTACCGAATCTCGCGCAACTCTCCGTTTTTCATCTCTTTTTCCTGAATTATTTCCTCAACAAACTTTTTAACGCCCAAATTTAAAATAATTTTCTCGAGCAGGCTAAAGGGACGCTTATGGCCAACAAGCAAGATATTTTTTCCTTGATATTTTTTTTCCACATCCTTAATAAAACTCAACATTCTCCTTTCCACGTCAATGTAGTTTTCTCCCTTGGGGGGATTAATTATAAACCTCCTTTTATAATATTCCAGAGCAGAAAGCTTTTTCCCTTCAATTGCCCAGAATTTTCCTGCTTCTTTTATAGGCTTTTCGTTAAAAACTCCCATATAAATATCTCTTAATCTTTTATCAAATTTTATTTTTAAGCCCACTGCTTTTGCGGCGATTTGAGCGGTTTGTTTCGTTCTTAGCATATCTGAAGAAAAGATTAAATCAATCTTCTTATTTTTCAGTTTTTTTGCGGTTATTTTAACCTGTTCTACTCCTCTTTTGGTTAAGGGAGAATAAATCTTTTCCGGCCAGCAAGAAACAAGCCCTTTTAAATTTACAAAGGACTGGCCGTGGCGCAAAAGAAAATATCGATTTTTTAACTTTAGCATATATTTTTACATTTTTTCCGGCGCAGATATGCCCATTAAATCTAAAGTGTTTTTTAGAACAATTTTAACACAGAAAACCAACAATAAACGAGCTTGGGTTAAATCCTCTCCCTCGGAGACAACCTTGCAGTCCCGGTAAAATCGATGGAAGGCGGATGCTAAATCCAAAGCATATTGCGGCAACCTTTGAACCTGATAATCGTTGGCTGTATCTTCAATAATTTCTGGAAATCTTAAAAGCTGCTTGATAAGCTCCAGTTCCGTAGGATGAATAATAAATTTACAAAGAGAAGATTGTATAATTAAAGACACTGTTATTGCTTCTCCGTTTTTTTCCGTTTCATATTTTTTGAGAATACTGCATATTCTGGCGAAAGCGTATTGGATATAATATACGGGATTTTTTTGCGATTGCTCTTTTGCCAAAGACAAATCAAAATTTAAGTGAGAGCCTGCTGATTTTTGGAGAAAAATAAATCTAACTATATCAGAACCCACCTCCTTAAGCAATGTGTCCATCGCTACATAAACTCCTAATCTTTTTGACATTTTCAGCTTTTCTTTTCCTTCAGACAAAGTGACAAACTGCAAAAGAATAATATCAAGCTTTCCTTTATGGCCGAGAGCGGCAGCAACCGCCTGCAATCCGGCTACATCGCCCGAATGATCTGAACCCCAGACATTGATGGCCTTGTCAAATTTTTCAAATTTATATTGATGGAAAGCGATATCCCCGGCCAAATAAGTTTTCAAGCCGTCTTGTTTTCTCACCACCCTGTCTCTGGAGTCTCCGAATTTTGATGATTTAAACCACAAGGCTCCTTCTTTTTTATAAATTAAATTTTTGCTCTTCAAAAATTCTAAAACTTTGTCTACGGCTCCCGACTTATGAAACTCGCTTTCCCAAATCCATTCATTGAATCTAATGCCCATTTTATCGGTTGTTTTTTTAATCATTCTCTTAATAATCATTTCTGCCGCTTCCTTGCCCGCTTGATAGGGATCTTTCTCTTTTATTTTTTTATTTAAATAATCAATATAATCTCCTTTATATTGGGCTTTTTCATCTTTTAAAACGGAATGGCCGAGCGTTAAAATTTGCATTCCATAATCATTAACGTAATATGTCTTTTTTACTTTAAATCCGGCTTTTTTCAAAACATTTCCTAAAACATCTCCAAAGGGCCCGCCCCGGGCGTTTCCAACCGTCAGGGGACCCGTAGGATTAGCTGAAATAAATTCTATATTAACTTTTTGGCCGCGGCCAATCCTAAGCTTGCCGAAGGATTCCTTTTGCTTTAGAATTACTCCAATTTGATTTTGCAAATATTCTTTGGAAACAAAAAAATTTATAAAGCCGGGCTTCGCTATTTCGATTTTTTCAAAAAGCCCGGATTTGAGATTTAAGATTTGGGATTTGATATTCTCCGCTGTTCCCATCGGGTTATTTTTCTCAATTTTCGCAATCGCCATCGCTATATTTGCGGCGTAATCGCCGTTAATCCCGTTTTCCGGACATTCAACTTGTATTTTGCCAATGTCAAATTTAGATAACTTTTTTTCTTTTCGAAGCTCTTTTATTGCCTTTTCTATTAATTTTATGATTTCTTGACGAAGCATAGTTTAAGTTTACCCCGTTAGAAATTCAAAATCAAGATTGAAAAATAATCAGTTTAAGATAGAATAAAGAGGTAAAATGAATTTAGCAAAAAATGATGACTTCTAACGGGGTTTATATCATTTTTTGCTAAAATAAAAGAGATGAACCCCGTTAGAGGTCTTTGGCAGAAAAAATTATAAAAAATTTTTTCTGCTCTGTAATAACGGGATAGAATTAAAAAGACAAAGGTCTGTCTAAAATTAGCTGTAGGCTATATAATAACAGACTTCTACGGGGTGAAAATATTTGCTGAGAATAAAAAGGCTTATTTCAATTATGAAATCCTGGAAAAGTTTGAGGCAGGGATTTCTCTGCTCGGCCAGGAAGTAAAATCAATAAAAGCGGGCAAAGTGAATTTAGCCGGATCTTATGTTATTTTAAGAGGAGAGGAAGCTTTCTGGGTCGGGGCGAAAGTCCCGGCCTATCAGCCTAAAAACGCGCCCGAGGACTATGAAGAAGAAAGGCCAAAGAAGCTGCTTTTGAAAAAAGCGGAAATAAAATACCTAATCGGCAAAACAAAACAAAAAGGGTTGACTTTGACGCCGCTAAGGGTATATAATGTAAAAAGAAGAATAAAACTGGAATTCGGACTGGCAAAGGGAAAGAAGACAGCTGACAAGAGAGAGGCAATAAAAAAACGGGAAACCAAGAGGGAAATTGCAAAAGAGCTAAAAATGAGATAATGCCCTATACCCCGCTCGTAACGGGGTCGGGCTCGACAAAGATTTTTTTGAAATCTTTGTATAGAGGGGATGAATGGCTTCGATGAAGAATGAACTGAAATACGCAAGCCAAGTTGTTAGCTCTTGTAAAAACTAACAATCGGATAAGTGCCAACTTATTCAAACAACCCGTCCTAGCTTACGCTTAAGTAGCTGGACCATTCAGTTCCGATGATTCTCGCTATGCGGAAATGAGTGTCAAAAATCAGCGAGATAAGCGGCTTTTCTTAATCCAGAAAAACCGCTGAAAATGGATGGATTAAAGATATAGAAGTTTTGTCTGGTTTTAATTCTATGTTTTTTATTAAACCAAACTAAGCTTGTAGAATTATTTTAGCCAAACTCTTCAGACGCGGGTCCAAATCCCGCCATCTCCACAATCGAAAATCTTGAACAAAAGAATATTAGTCAACAACCAAATAAGAGCTGCTCAAGTGAGATTAATTGACGAAACTGGAAAACAACTGGGCATTGTTAGTTTTGAGGAAGCCGGGCGAATGGCCCAGGAGCGCAATTTGGACTTAATACAGGTTACCGAAAAAGTGGATCCGCCCGTATGTAAATTGGGAGATTTTGGCAAATATCTTTATCAGGAAGAGAAAAGAGAAAAAGAGGCCAAAAAACACGTGGGGGGAGAAACGAAAGGAATAAGATTGAGCTATAATATCTCTATTCATGACTTGGAAGTAAGGGCTCGCCAGGCGGAAAAATTTTTGAAAAAAGGGGATAGGATTTTTGTTGAACTGCGCCTTAGGGGCCGGGAAAAGGCCTTTCAGAATCTTGCCAGGGAGAAAATGAATAAATTCTTGAATATTATAGATGGATTTATCCCGATAAAAATTGAACGGGAATTGAAAAGAGAGCCAAGAGGATTGACAATCGTTATCGCAAAAGGTTAATAGGCGATGAGGACTTCGTCCTCATCTTCATCTTCGTCCCGCAAAGCAGGACTCGATTTATGGGGAAAATACGAAAATCAATCTTAAAACGCTTCAAATTCACTAAAACCGGCAAGATATTAAGAAGATCTACCGGTCTTGACCATTTTCTGGCAAAAAAATCGGGAAAGAAAATAAGAAAAAGGCGGAAATTAATTGAAGTTTCAAAAAACGAAGCTAAAAAAATAAAACAATTGCTAAAAAGCTAATAAGCTAACCATGGCGAGAGTAAAAAGAGGAAAAATTGCCCACAAAAAAAGAAAGCATCTGCTAAAATATGCCAAGGGTTTTCGTTGGGGAAGAAAAGCAAAATATAAATTGGCAAAAGACGCGCTCTACCATGCTTGGAAATACGCTTATCGCGACAGAAGAGTTAAAAAAAGAGAAAAAAGAGCGCTTTGGCAAATCAAAATTAACGCTGCCTGCCGAGAGCAGGGAATTTCTTATAGCAAATTTATTTACGGATTAAAGCAAAAAAATATCGCCTTGGACAGAAAAATTCTCTCAAATTTGGCTCAAAACAATCCGCAAATTTTCACAAAAATAATAGAGAAGGTAAACGGATAATTTTATCTTCTGATATTCTATTAATCCAAAAAAGAACCGCCTCAGCAAGAAGGCGGTTTTGAGTTCCAGTTCTCGGGCGGTTCAATTGGATATTCTCCAGTAAAACACCCTAAACAAAGATTTTTTCTTGGTAAGCCAGAAGCTGTTATCATTCCATCAAGACTAAGATAACCAAGGGAATCTGTCCGGATAATCTTCCTTCCTATTTCCTCTACGGTTAAATCTGCTGCCGCTAGCTCTACTCTAGTAGCCATATCAATCCCTAAAAAGCAAGGCCAGCGGAGAGGAGGAGAACCCACCCTTAAATGGACTTCACTTGCTCCTGCCTCCCTGAGCATAGCTACTATTACCGGTGAAGTATCAGCCCGGACGATAGAATCCTCGCTGATTACCACCCTCTTACCGTGGACAACCTCTCTTAGGACATGAAGTTTTTTTCTCACCAGGGCTCGTCGGTCAGTATCCCGAGAAGTCAAAAAGATTTTGGTTGTGAAATAGCGACTTCGGAAAATAGCTTTCCGAACCGGAATTCCAAGAGCTTGAGCAATGCTGTAATTATAAATCTCGCCGGATTCTGGTACCGAACAAACCATATCTGCCCTAACCGGATGCTCGGCAGCTACTTCCCGGCCGGCATTTTCTCGGTAGGAGTAAACACTTTGATTAGCAAGCTTGCTGTCTGGCCTGGCAAAGTAGATATATTCAAATACGCAGAGTCGAAGCTGAGGATTTTCTGCCCAGATAAAAGAGTTCTCGATTCCGTTTTTTCCTAAAATTATTATTTCTCCCGGCTGGATTTCTCTGACAAAACTGGCCCCCAATGTATAGAAAGCGCAACTTTCCGAGGCCAAAATGAAACTCGATTCGTCTCGACCAAGGCAAAGAGGCCTAACACCGTACTTACTTCTCACCCCAAACACTTTATCTTTAAACAAAATAGTTAAAGCAAATGATCCCTTCAGCCTGCGAAGAGTCTTTATCAATGCTTCAAGAAAATCTTTTTCAGAGGAAGTTGATAGAAGGGCCACGATTATCTCGGTATCAGAAACCTTCGACTGAAATTGATATCCTTTCCCTTCAGCTTCTTTCCTTAATTCCTCAATATCTATTAGATTGCCATTATGTCCAATTGCAAAAGGCTGACCATGAAAATTGCCAATTAAGGGCTGGAAAGTTTTTGGTTGTTTCTTTTCTCCTCCCCTTCCTATTGTAGAATAAAGAGTGTGACCTATTCCAAATCTGCCCAAAAGTTCCCGGAAAATTTCTTCCCGGTTTTCCTCGCCAAAGGCTTCGATAACCAAACCTTCTCTTTTATAATGTTGTAATCTTTGACCGTCAGAAGTAACTACCCCAACGGCTTGCTCTCCCCGATGCTGAAGATCGTAAAGACCAAGGGAAACTTTCGAGACCACATCTGTATTGCTGACTATCCCGAATATCCCACACATTTTTTCTCTCCTTTCTTGAAGTTTATCTTTTTTGCTTTTTCTCCCAGGTTGTCAATTGTCAAAGAACAATCCCCAAATCAAATTTCTTTGTAGAAATTTGATCGGGTCGTTTGTAAGTTCTTATAAGAACTTACAAAATAGACCTCCCATTTTTTATTAGCACTCCTTCTCTTTTTAGTAAAGAGGTTTTTCTTTTTGTTCCATTGGGATTTTTTTACAACTCTATACACTCTTTCTTGAAAGGAAGTCATTTGCTTTTCGAAGAATTTCTTTGGCATTTTTAAAAGTAAGCTTATCCAAGGCCTCTCCGTAAGACAGCCATAAAAAGCCGATATGTTCAAAAGAAAGCGTAATTTCTTTTGTTTTTGCCGCTCCCAATAAAAAAGTGACTGTTTTAAAAATTCTCTTGCCTTCTTTCATAAAAAAATACTTTTCTTCCTCTTGAAATCCTGGCTCAAAATTAATATCTATCAATCCAGTTTCTTCTTTAGTTTCCCTTTTAGCGGCTTGTTCAATTGTTTCCCCTTTTTCAATGTGCCCCTTGGGTAAACCCCAATATTCTTTTTTCGCTCTCTTTTCGCTGGGATAATGCAAAAGAAGGTAAAAAAACTCTGTTTTTTTACCTCTTCGAGAGCCTGAGGACTCCTCAGAGCCTCGAACGGCTTGAGCCGCGGTGAAGGATTCCCTTCTAAAAATTACTGCTCCGGCTGATTTTTCTATTGGCATATTTAGGCGGTGAGGACTGCGTCCTCATCTTCACTTTCGTTCCGCAAAGCGGAACTCAGCTAATAATTTTTCTAATGGCTGGGTATTGATAATGTCTTCTTTTTCCGCCCAACCCCGCCTGGCTTGAGCTATTCCAAATTCAATAAATCTCAATTGGTCTTTTTTATGAGCGTCTGTATTGATTGCCATTTTTACTCCAGCTGATTTCGCCCTCCTGATATTCTGGTCGTTAAGATCTAATCTAGCAGGAAAAGCGTTTATTTCCAAAATAACGTTGTATTCTTTAGCCGCTCTTAAAATCTTGTCAAAGTCAATTTGATATTCATCCCTTGCTTTCAAGATTCGGCCTGTCGGATGGGAAATAATATCAACGTTTGGATTTTTCATTGCCCGAATAATTCTTTCCGTCATTTTGGATTTTTCCATTTTTAAAGAAGAATGAATGCCGGCGATAACATAATCCAGTTTTTTCAAGGCCTCGTCTTTAATGTCTATCTTACCATCGTTTAAGATATTCGTTTCAGCTCCTTTTAAAATGCGAAATGTATTATTTTTTACGGCGAAGAAAGCTGCGTTTTCTTCTTCATTCATCCCGCACCCGAGCGAAGCGAAGGGTAAAGAAGAACAATTATTCTTCGCGAAGCGGGACTCGGTTATTGACAAAAGATTGGTTTTAATATATACTATCACTGTAGTCAAATCTCATAGTTTTTATTTTTTAGAGAATATTATCATACCCGAGTCGCAGCGAAGGGTGGAGAAGAACAAATGTTCTTCGACTAAAAAATTTAAGGCATAAAAGCCCTATTAAAAAATCTACGAGACCAACCGGTCTTTTTTATTTACCGAGCTTCTGCGAAAGCAGAAGTGAAGGTGAAGATGAAGGTAAACTCCGAAGGAGGCAAACTTCATCGACAAAAGCCGGAAGTTACGAAAAAATTATGTATACAAGAAGTTTTAGTAATAGAAGACCGAAAAAATATCTTTTTCAATCCCACCAAAAGAGTGCGGGTTCTTTAGGTTTTGGCCGCAGAAGGCCGGGAGGCCGGCCCGGGGAAAGAATAGATCCCAAAAGGTTTGTTAACAAAGCGCTTACCGCTGAAAGAGATGAAAATTTCATATCTAAACATAAGTTTCAGGATTTTAAAATTGACCAGCGGCTAATAAGAACTGTTATGGCTAAGGGTTACAATGCGCCAACGCCTATTCAAGACCAAATTATCCCGCACATTATTGCAGGTTTTGACGTCGTAGGTATTGCTGATACCGGCACGGGAAAGACAGCCGCTTTTCTTTTACCTCTCATTAATAAAATTCTGCAAAATCCAAGAGAACAAATTTTAATTGTTGCTCCGACTCGCGAACTCGCAATTCAAATCGACCAGGATCTTAAATTTTTTGCTAAAGGAATGAGAGTCTTTTCTGTTTGTTGCGTTGGGGGCATGAGTATTGGCAGGCAGATTTCAGAACTTCGCTATAATTACAGCTTAATTATTGGCACGCCCGGACGCCTAAAAGATTTGATGGAAAGAAGAATGATTAACCTGTCCAGGTTTACCACTGTTGTGCTGGACGAGGCGGACAGAATGCTTGATATGGGATTTATCAATGACACGCGCTTTTTAATGAATGAAATGTCAAAAGAACACCAGACGCTTTTTTTCTCGGCAACTCTTTCAAACGATATAGAAAGGGTTATCAAAGAATTTACTAAGAATCCGATAAGGATTTCGGTAAAGACCAGAGACACTTCAAAAAATGTTGAACAGGATATTATTAGAATAGAGCAGGGCAAAACAAAATTAGATATTCTTAATAATCTTTTAAATCAGGCAGAATTTAATAAGGTGCTCATCTTCGGACGCACGAAATACGGAGTGGAAAAACTTTCAAGAATGCTTGCCGGCAAAGGTTTTAAGGTGGAATCCATACATGGAAACAAGAGCCATCCGCAACGCCAAAAAGCGCTCGGCATGTTTAAGGATAATCGCGTCCAGGTTTTGGTTGCAACTGATGTTGCGGCCAGAGGCCTTGATATTGCCGATGTAAGCCACGTCATCAACTATGATATACCGGCAACTTACGATGACTACATCCACCGCATCGGGCGTACCGGCCGTTGGAATAAAAGAGGCATAGCGATTACGTTTGTTGAAGGGTAGAAAGAGAGGCGAATCGGTAGGCGGGCGATGAAGCTGTTGCTTCATCTTCCCTTTAACCTTCGTTTTTATTACATAAAAACTCGGTAGGCGAAGAGGACTGCGTCCTCTTCTTCAGCTTCGTCCCATAAATGGGACTCGCTATGGAAATAAGAAACATCGCTATCATTGCTCATGTTGATCACGGCAAAACAACTTTGACCGATGCTTTGTTGCGCCAAACCGGAGCTTTTAAAGAAGGGGTTTCAATGGATTCAAACGCGCTGGAACTTGAACGCGGCATTACCATTTATTCAAAAAATGCGGCTATTTCTTTTCGCGGTACGAAGATAAATATAGTGGACACTCCCGGCCATGCAGATTTCGGCTCGGAAGTGGAAAGAGTTTTGCGTTCAATTGACTCCGTGCTTTTAGTTGTGGACGCGCAAGAAGGCCCTATGCCGCAAACCCGCTTCGTTTTAAAAAAATCCCTGGAATTTGGATTAAAACCCATAGTAATAATAAATAAAATAGATAAAACAGCCGCAGATCCTAAAAAAGCGGAAGAACAAGTGCTCGAGCTTTTCCTGGAACTTGGAGCTGACGACAACCAGGCAAATTTTCCGGTTGTCTACGCTGTCGGCCGCCAAGGCGTTGCAAAGCTTAAACTTGAAGATGAATCAAAAGATCTTACGCCGCTTCTGGATATGATTCTTTCTTATGTTCCCTGCGCTTCGTCAGAATTATTGGACTTAAAACCCTTGCGGTTCCAGCCATTTAATCTTGCCTATGATAATTTTTTAGGACGCATGGCGGTGGGGCGCGTGTATGAAGGCATTCTTAAATCCGGAGACAATGTGTTTGTGAAAAAACAGAATGGCGAAATCCGCTCCGGCAAAATTACTAAAATTTTTACTTTCAATGGATTGGAAAGAATAGATGTCCAAGAAACAAGCGCAGGCGATATCGCGCTTATTGCCGGACTGCCGGATATTGATATTGGCGAAACGGTAACAACCGATGCGAACGCAGAACCGCTTCCAGCTATCGCGATTGATGAGCCAACCATTACCCTTAACTTTTTAGTGAACAGCTCTCCATTTATGGGGCGAGAAGGGACGCATGTAACGTCCCGCGAACTGCGGGATTATTTGAAACGCGAGTTGGAAGTTAATGTCGGTTTGCGGGTTGATTTTACATCAACGGATACTTTCAGGGTGTATGGCAGGGGCGAACTGCACATCGCGATTCTTCTTGAGAATATGAGACGCGCTGGTTACGAAGTACAGGTCTCCAATCCGCAGGTCATTTTCCGTAAGGAAAATGATGGCGAGGTCTCCGAGCCATTTGAAGAGGTCATTATTGATACGCCGCAGGAATATCAAGGCGCGATTATTGAACGGCTTGGCGCGCGCTCGTGTATTTTGAACAATATTGCCCAGCGCGGCGACATAGTGCGGCTTACATTGGAAGGGCCTACAAGGGGGCTTTTGGGCTACAGAAATCAGTTTATAATTGACACGAAGGGCAAGGGCATTCTTTCTTCGCGTTTCTTAGGATTTAAACCGTATGCGGGAGAGATCCGCAAGCGAAGAGTTGGTTCAATGATTTCTATGACCAACGGGAAGACGCTTGGATACTCCTTGTGGGGTCTCCAGGAGCGAGGCATGCTTTATATTGATCCGGGCACAGAAGTATATATTGGTATGGTCATAGGCAATACCTCAAAAGGAAACGATATGGATGTGAATCCCACAAAAGGCAAACAGCTTACTAATATGCGCTCCAAAAGTTCAGACGAAGCAATTGATCTTACTCCTCCATTTTTACTTACGATTGAGCGAGGGCTTGAAGTTATGACCGATGACGAATACTTGGAAATTACCCCAAAAAGCGTCCGGTTGCGAAAACAATATCTGACAAAAATAGATAGAGCCAGAGCAATAAATAAGTAGGCAAAGAGGACGAGGTTCTCTTCTTCACCTTCGGTACAATACTTATATTTGACAGCATAGTTTGAAAACGCATATAATAAGATTAGGCGAAGAATATTAATTCTTCTTCACCTTCGTCCCGCAAAGCGGGACTCGGTATATGAAAGAAGATTTTAGCGAATTGATTCAATATTTAGATGAGAAGTTTGAGAAAATTGACGAAAGATTTAATAAGCTGTTTGATGTATTTGCCACTAGAGAAGATTTAGAGAAAGCTGTAAAGAATCTTTCTACAAAAGAGGATTTTAATAATCTTATGGTTTCCATTGATGCTTACGCCAAGAAGGCCGATACTTATTTTCAGGAAATGGTGATGTTAGCTCACAAAGTTGATCGCCACGAAAAGTGGTTTCATCAGGTTGCCGAAAAACTTGGGATAAAATTAGAATATTAATTTTATAGATAACAGAAATCCGCCCAAGGCGGATTTTTGATTACTGAAAGTGAAGGGAAGATGAAGCAATAGCTTCATCGCCCCGCCTAGGCGATGAAATGTTGCTTCATCTATTGAGCGAGGTAGAACCGAGCGAAGATTAAGAGTCAAAGAAGGTTTCTTCCTTCTTTTCCATCTGCGTCCCGCAAAGCGGGACTTGATAAGAGATTTATCTCTTCGCATCGTCTTCGCCCCGCTTTACGGGACGCAGGTTTTCAACTTTTGTTAAATGAGTATAAAGAATTCGCTTCCTTTGCCTTCTTGGCTTTTAAACCAGATTTTTCCGCCTATATTTTTAACTAATTCCTTAGCGATATAAAGCCCAAGACCGCTTCCTTCAGAATAAAGAACTTTTGCATTAGATGCCCTGAAAAGCTTTTTAAAAATATCTTTTTGTTCTTTTTGCGGTATTCCAATTCCATTATCAGCCACCGAAATTAAAACTTTTCCGTTTTTTTCTTTTTCTGTCTTAACGAAAATTTTTCCTCCCTTTTTTCCGTAGGAGATAGCATTAGTCAAAATGGCAGAGAGAACTTTTTTTAAAACTTCGGCGTTACTCAAAACTATTATATCTTTTTTTGGCGGTTGAAAATTAATTTTTTGGCCTGTAATTTTAATTAGATTGTTTGATTCTTTTATAATTTCTTCCAAAATCTTCGTTGTGTTAATTTTTTCTTTTTTCAATTTTTTCTTTTCTTCGGCTTGGTTCATTTCTAAAACATCTTTCACAAGCGAAAACATTGAACTGTTGGCAGTTTTAATTTTTTCTACCATTTCTTTCTGCTCGCCAGTTAATTTTTCTTTTTTCCCTTCCAGCAGCAAGTCAGAGATCCATTTAGTTATTGTTAAAGGGCTTTTAAGATTATGAATAATGATTTTTGTTATATTATCGCGAGTTTGCCTTGCCCTTTGATACCTTACATCTTTTTTATTCAGCAAATTAATCAACATAAATGACTGAATTTTTGCATCAAGGAGCCGAGTTAACGTATTTAATAAATAGCCCTTAAAATTAAAATCATTCTGCAGAAAGTCCCGCGTATTCTTGGAAGGAATAATGATTCCTGTTTTTCTTTTTTCTGCTTTTTTCCCTATTTTAATAAGGCTATTAGCTATTTGTATGTGGTAAATTTCCTCGTTTCTTATGTGGCTGATTTTTTCAGCAAGTTCATCAACCCCAGGAAACTCATCCAGTATTGCAGAGTAAATCTGGCTTGCTTCTGTTTCTAAGGGAAGCAGAACCTCAAAGCTCTTTAAAAGATTTTTCATAGTATTTTATAATTAAATCACCCAAAACATTGGCATGGTTCAAGGATTGGATTAAAAGGGTGTCCAGCATTTCTCTTGCTTCTTCCACTTCTTTTTGGCTTAAATTTCCCGGCAGGTTTTTATAGCAATCGTGTTGAGAGCTAATCAAAGACCTTTCTTCGTATATTAGGGCGTCTTGAAGCCGACTGATTAATTTTTTTAGATTTATTTTTCCCATCCTTTTTTAAAATAATAAGCTATTACTAATTATTATATCATACGCATCTGTTTTTAAAAAATCCAGAACAGTTATAAGTTTTTTACAAAAAACCCACCTGTCTAGCGATTTTTTAATAAAATAATGTTCTCAAAATCGCTTCTTGACAACTTAATTGGATATGATATACTATTTATACAGTCGGAAAGTTGCCTAGCGAACTTCTGACTGGCGGTACGCTAGGTCCTTCGAAAGACGATTCCCGGTCACGAAGGGACTAACAGGGATATTCTGGGATGGTAAAGGCGCTCCTGTCCCAGGAGATATTTGAGCGCTATGTGCCCTTGCTAATCTCACCTTCCTTTAGGTGGTCGCAGGGGCCTTTTTCTTTTTAAACTTTATTTTTTCTTCAAATAGGGTTATTGTGGTAGAGAAGATATCTATCGCGGTCTTTTAAGGCAAATTTTGAGAGAAATTAAAATAAGCCCAAAAGAGTTTTTAAAATATTTATAATAAATAAAATATGGCGCTTTCAATAGGAATAGTGGGTCTGCCTAATGTGGGCAAATCAACGCTTTTCCAAACAATAACCAAAAAACAAGTTGATACGGCCAACTACCCTTTTTGCACCATTGACCCCAATGTGGGCGTTGTTGCGGTTTTAGACGAAAGAGTAGACAAGCTTGCCGAATTGACAAAATCAGCCAAAAAAATATACACAACTATTGAATTTTTGGATATTGCGGGATTGGTAAAGGGGGCCAGCAAGGGAGAAGGTCTTGGGAATAAATTTTTAGCCAACATAAGAGAGACGGACGCGATTTTATATGTTTTGCGCGCGTTTTCAAAGGATGACATAGTCAACGTTCAGCCGGAAATAAATCCTATATTTGATAAAGAAATTTTGGACATGGAATTGATACTAAAGGATTTGGAAACAACAGAAAAGAGGACAAGCTCCTTGGAGGGAGATGCAAAGACCGGCAAAAAAGAGGCCTTAAAAGAATTAGAAATCCTTAAAAAAGTTAAAGAATTTTTGGAAACTGGTAAAATTTTGAGCGAGCAGAATTTCAGCGAAGAAGAATTAAAAATCATTCGCCAATACCAACTCCTGACAATAAAGCCAAGATTGTATTTATTAAACGGTAGCAATGAAGAAGTTCCCAAAAATATAACGGAAGAATTTCAAAAAAATCTTTGGCCGTTTTTAATAATAGACGTTTTAACGGAACTTGAAGCAGCAGTTTTTGGTAAAGAGGAAAGATTGTCTTTGGGTTTGCCCGCGGAATCAGAATTGGATGTTTTGATAAAAAAGGCATACGAATTGTTGGGTCTCATCACTTTTTTCACCACAGGGCCAGATGAAACAAGAGCGTGGACAATTAAAAAAGGATTAATGGCTCCGCAGGCAGGAGGAGTAATACACAGCGATTTCGAAAAACATTTTATCAAGGCTGAAGTAATAAACTGGAAAGACCTTTTGGATAAAGGCGGATTCTCTCAAGCCCGGGAAAAAGGATTAATCCGTACAGAGGGCAAGGAATACGTGATTCAGGACGGCGATGTTATTGAAATAAAACATAATGCATAATGTTTATTAAAATTAAAGTTTTTCCAAATTCAAAAGAAAATAAAATCATTAAGAGGGGCAGCGATTCCTTCAATGTTTATGTGAGAGAAAAACCCAAAGAGGGGAGGGCAAACAGGGCAGTAATAAATATTCTATCTTCTCGTCTGAATATCCCGGCAGGAAAATTAAAATTAGTTAAGGGGTCAAGGCAACAAAATAAGATTTTTGAAATCAATGGGTTTTTTAAATAGAAAAATAAGCTGGAAAATGGTAATCTTAATTTCCATCGTTTCAAGCCTTTTGATTATGCTGTTGGAAATCATTCTGATATAATAAAAATATGGCCAGCAAAATTGTTTTGATAATAATTGTTTTAATAGTCGCTGTTTTCGGTTTTTATTTTATGTTGCAGAACAAAGAAAAGCCAAAAGAAAATAATTCAGAAAATCAGGGGGCTATATTAAAAGAACAAAATGGAGGATTGAAAATAGAAGTTATTCAAGAAGGGCAGGGAAAAACAGCTGAAAACGAAAACATTGTTTCTGTCCACTATACAGGCACTCTTCTTGATGGCACAAAGTTTGATTCCAGCAGAGACAGGGGTGTTCCATTTTCTTTTACGTTGGGAGCGGGACAAGTGATAAAGGGCTGGGATATCGGGGTTTTGGGAATGAAGGTTGGAGAAAAAAGAAAACTGACAATTCCTCCGGAGCTTGGCTACGGAGAAAAAGGGACGCCGGGAGGTCCCATTCCGCCTAACGCCTTTTTGATTTTTGAGGTGGAACTTTTGAGCATCCAATAAAATATCGGTATTTTTTAAATTTTATTACCGATATTGACGGCAAATTTCTAACGGAGTAAACTTAATTAACATGCGAAAAATTAAGAAAAAAATTAAAAACCGAGCCCCGCGAAGCGGGGCGAGTCGAAGAAGATTCCTTCTTCTCCACCCTTCGTTGCGACTCGGGCAGGTGAAGAAGAGTGCGAAGAAAAGTTTTTCTTCTTTCGTCTTGTCTTCGACTCGACGGCAGAAGGCCTCTTTGACAAAAAAGTCCTTTGCCATTGAAAAACCGAAAGTTGAGAACGAGGGAATTAAAAAAACAAAAATAAGGGTGATTGGAATTGGAGGCGGGGGAGGCTCAATTGTATCGGAAATTGCTCCTGGAATGTCTAAGGCTTCTTTTGCGGCAGCTAACACTGACCTCCAGGCTTTAAAATCATTGGGGAAAAAGGTTTTGCGTTTTCAATTCGGCGAGAACCTTACCCATGGATTGGGAACTGGCATGAATGCTGATTTTGGCAGGGATGCGGCCCTGGAAGCAAAGGAAAAAATTCAAAAACTCTTAGAAGGCCAGGATTTATGTATTTTAGTCGCTTCTTTAGGAGGAGGAGCGGGTTCGGGAGCGGCTCCTATTTTTGCTAAAATTTCTAAAAGCTTGGGAAATCTCACGTATGGCATTTTTACTTTGCCTTTCAAATTTGAAGGCGAAAAGAAAATGGAAATTGCCAAAGACGCTTTAAAGAAAATAAAAAATTCTCTCAATGCCATTACGATTATTCCCAACGAAAGGGTCTTCCAGATTATTGATAAGGATACTCCTTTGAAACAAGCCCTTTCGGTTATTAATAAAAATTTAGCGGAAAGTTTGGGCGGTTTGATTGAAACAATTTATGAGCCGGGTTTAATTAATATTGATTTTGCCGATTTCAGAACTATTTTGGAAGGGCAGGGACGGTTGGTATACTTAAATACCGCTGAAGTACAGAGAAAAGAAGGTTCAATTAAAGAATTGATTGACAAAGTCCTTTCCTCCCCTTTGTATTCCTACAATATTCGGGGGGCAAAAGGAGTTTTGTTTAATATTGCGGGAGAAAAAAATCTTTCTCTTTTCGAAGTGAGTCAAATATCAAAGACCATTTCCGAATTGGTTCATCCGGAAGCCAAGATTATTTTTGGAATTTCTCAAAACCCAAAGTATTCAGAAATAATTAAAACCACCCTTTTGGCTAACGGCTGCGGAATGAAGTTGTTTAGCCGAGCGCAAGTGAAGGGTAGGCGAAGAGGATTATATCCTCTTCTTAAACCTTCGCTTACTCGAGCCGCAGCGAAGAGTGTAGAAGAACGAAGTTCTCCGACTGGAGAAGAAAAAAAACAGCCCGTACATAAAAAAAGAATCAATAGCTCGAGCCGCAGCGAAGAGCGGAGAAGAGCGAAGCTCTTCGACAAAAAAATATCAGCAGTTGTTAAGGGCGCGATAGAAGAAAAGGAGATTCCAGAAAAGAAAAAAATCATTAGAGAATCCTCCTCATCGGCGGATGCGCAAAAGAGGCGCAAAGCAGAAAAATCTGAAAAGGAAGAACCAAAAAAGATTGCTATTGAATTTGTCAAACAGGAAAAAGAAAAAGAAACGGCGCCTATTTTTTCGGAAGAAGAAAAATTGTCTCAAGTCAAGCAGGTTTTAGTTCAAAATGGGGGAGAGGAAAAAATCAGAAAAAACGCCATTCAGATAAAAAAAGAAATTGAAGAAATAGAGCGGGAGATAGCTGAAAAAGAACGATTTTGGGAGACGCCGGCTTATTTAAGAAGAAAAACGGGGAAGGCCTAAAAAGCTAACCAGCTAATAAGCTAAAAAAGATAAACTTATGGTAGAAGTATCTAAAAATATCCTAAAAAATATCTATAAGACAAGGCCGCAAGGCAGTAAAAAATACGACTTCGGATTATTAACCGTTATCGGCGGCTCGGAATTTTATTCCGGTTCCCCGGCTTTATCGGCTTTGGCTGCTTTTAGGGCGGGAGCGGATATGGTAAGAATCATTGCCCCAAAAAGAGCAGCCGATATTATCGCTTCTTTTTCTCCGATTTTAGCCGCCTATCCCTTAGAAGGCGATTGGCTGGCCAAAAAACATTTAGCTACTATGCTTTTAATGACGGAAGCCGCAAAAACAGTTTCCTACGGGAAAACAGCGGTAGTTATTGGTGGCGGTGTGGGAAGAACAAGGGAAACACAGGAAACAATTTTGGAATATCTTTCTCAGGTTCAAGTTCCCGCAGTCATTGATGCTGACGCAATTCAGGCAGTTGCGAAAGAGCCAAGTGTTATAGCCGGTAAAAACTTTTTAATAACCCCGCATACATACGAATTTTTTGTTTTAACCGGAAAAGAAATTTATCAACTGCCGGACGAAGAAAAAATAAAAATCGTTCAAGCTGAAGCTGACCGCTTTCAAATCACGATTTTGCTCAAAGGAAAAATAGACATAATCTCTAACGGAAAAGAAGTGGCTATAAATAAAACCGGCAGTCCTTTTATGACGGTAGGCGGAACGGGAGATACTTTAGCCGGTATTGCTGGAGCTTTAATGGCAAGGGGCGTTTCTCCTTTTGAAGCGGGACAGGCGGCAGCTTTTATTAATGGATCGGCCGGAGAATTAGCTGGCAAAAAATTCGGAGAATCATTAACGGCCGTAGATTTAATAGACGCTATTACCGAAGCAATACGTTAAGTATTTTAAAACCCGGCATTAAACATTTCTAACATCTTGAAGCAATATTTACTGGTTTAACGAATAAAAATTAGCGAAAATTATTTAATGAGTAACTTAGCGAGTCGAAGAGAACTGCGTCCTCTTCTCCACCTTCGTCCCGCTTCGCGGGACTCGGTTTATGATTTAATAATTATTGGCGGAGGGCCGGCCGGAATTACGGCTGGAATTTACGCAGCAAGACAAGGACTGAATACGTTATTAATAACTAAAAGTTTTGGCGGGTACATAACAGAAAAAGCAGTGGTTATTGAAAATTATCCCGGTTTTGAAGAAGTATCCGGCATGGAACTAACCCAGAAATTCGAGAAACAATTAAGAAAACAGAAAATTGAAATTGAGAGAGACGAGGCTAAAGAAATAAAAAAAATTGGGAGGAATTTCTCGGTTTTAACCAAAAGCAAACAGCGATTTCAGTCAAAAGCAATCATTGTTGCTTCGGGAGCTGATCCCAGGCGCTTGGAAGTTCCCGGAGAAAAAGAATTTTTAGGAAAGGGAGTGAGTTATTGCGTCACATGCGACGGCCCTTTGTTTTTTGACAAAACAGTGGCAATTGTTGGCGGAGGAAACGCCGGTTTTGAAGCAGCCATTTTTCTAAGTAAAATAGCCAAAAAAATTTATATTTTGGAATATAATCCGCAAGTTGGAGCCGACGCTGAAAATCAAGGATTAGTTAAAAAAAGCGGCAAGGTTGAAACAATAACTAATGTTTCTGCGCAAAAAATTCAAGGCGATCAATTTGTAGAATCGTTAAGTTATCAGGAAAGAAAAACAAAAAAAACAATCAACCTTTCGGTGGAAGGCGTTTTTGTTGAAATTGGTTATCAGCCGGCCACTTCTTTTGTCAGAGGGCTGGTTGATTTTAATAAGAGAGATGAAATTGTAGTTGACTCAAGAACCTGTATGACTAAAACCGCCGGTCTTTTTGCCGCGGGTGATGTAGACGATGTCTTATATAACCAGATAGTTATCGCTGCAGGAGAGGGAGCCAAAGCCGCTATTTCCGCAGCCGCTTACATTCAAAAGCTAAATGGATAATTTAAAAATAAAAAAAATTTCAGCCAGGCCCCGCAGTAAAATTTCTCTACTACGAGGCAGGGAAATTTTAGACTCAAAAGGAATGCCGACGGTGGAGGTGGAATTAGAAACGGATTTTGGAAAATTTTTGGCATCGGTGCCTTCGGGCGTTTCTACGGGAAAATATGAAGCGGTAGAATTGAGAGATGAAGACGGCAGGGGAGTTAAAAAAGTAATTGAAAATATAGAGAAAATTATCGCGCCGTCTTTGAAACAGGAAGACTTATCAGACCAAAAAAGGGTTGACGAAGCTTTGATTCAGTTAGACGGCACGAAAAATAAATCCCGCTTGGGGGCAAACGCTGTTTTAGGAGTATCAATAGCGACTGCCAGAGCCGGAGCCAAAGCTAAAAAATTCCCCCTATGGAAATGGATTTCAAAAATTGCCGGCATAAAACCAGCCCTACCAAGGCCTTGCATTCTGCTTTTGGAAGGCGGGTTGCACGGCAAGGGGAAATTATCTCTCCAAGAGATAATGGTTGCTTGCAAGACAAAATCTTTTAGAGAAAGCTTTGACCGTGAAAAAAAAGTTTTTTCTGCTCTGGGAAAAATTTTAAAAAAAAGATACGGGCAATTGGGAAGCAAGCAGGGGATGGAAGGCGCTTTTATTCCTCCCGTCAAAAATGCAAAAGAAGCGCTGAGTTTAGCAAAGGAAGCGATCGAAAAAGTGGGTTTTTTGGGCAAGGCGGAAATTATCATTGATGCGGCCGCTAATTCCTTTTTTAAAAAGGGAAAATATCATTTTGATGGGAGTATTCTGAATTCGAAAGATCTCCTCAGTTTTTATCTGGAGATTTTTCAGCAGTATCCGATAACGGCCATAGAAGATCCTTTTGCCGAAGAGGATGTAAAAGGGTGGAAGTTTTTAAGGTCTAAAGTTAAAAATCTAAAATTAAAAATATTAGTTGTTGGCGATGACTTAACGGTGACGAACCCGGAAAGAATAAAATTTGCTCATCAAAGAAAAATTTGCAACGCGTTAATTATAAAGCCAAATCAGATTGGAACTATTTCGGAAGCGATCGCAGCCGCAAAATTAGCCAAATTATACGGCTGGAAGATTATTGTTTCACATAGATCTGGCGAGACAAAAGACGATTTTATCGCTGACTTTGCGGTTGGTATTGGATCTAATTTTATTAAGGCTGGAGCTCCCACTCAAAAAGAAAGAATGGCAAAATATAATCGCTTATTGGCAATAGAAAAAGAGTTAGTCGATAGCTTAGGAAAATAATTTTATGGCGAGATTAATTTTATTAAGGCATCTTGAGTCGCAGTGGAATAAAGAGAATCGATTCACCGGCTGGACTGATGTTCCCTTGAGTAAAGAGGGGATTGAAAGCGCAAAAGAAGTTGCCGGAAAACTGGCTGGTTTTGAAATTGATAAAGTTTATACTTCGCCCTTAATCAGAAATAAAGAAACAGTTCGCTTAATTTTAGAAAATCTTAATAAAAAAGATCTGCCGATCATTATTAATAAGGCTTTAGATGAGAGAAATTATGGGGAATTACAGGGTCTTAATAAAGACGAGATGAAAGAAAAATACGGAGAGGAACAAGTAAGGCTATGGCGGAGAAGCTGGGATATAGCTCCCCCAAAGGGAGAAAGCTTGGAAGATGTTTATAACAGGGTGGTGCCGTTTTTCAGAGAATACATAGAAAAAGATTTGAAACAGGGAAAGAATATTTTAGTTGTCGCCAGTCACAACAGCTTAAGGGCGTTGGCAAAATATATTGAAAAAATATCAGACGAGGACATTGTGAATTTTGAAATACCTCCCGGGGGAATAAAAGAGTACGAAATTTAGATGGGAGCGATGAGTCCAGCAGAGCGGGACCCATCTTCATTTTCGTTCCGCACTCGAGCATAGCGAAGAGTGGAGAAGAACGAGAGTTCTTCGACTTTGCGGGACTCATTACTTGACAGCCGATCTTGTTATTGATAAACTAAAGCCGACAAATATCGTCGGCTTTTATGCTAAAAATTTCCACGAAATCTCAATATGGATTACGGGCATTAGTTTATCTGGCTATATCCAAAGAAAAAATAAATTCCTTAAGAACGATATCAAAAAAAGAAGGAATATCTTTTGATTATCTGGAAAAGATTCTTTCAAGGCTGGAAAAAACAGGTTTGGTTAAAGCCAGAAAAGGCGTTCTTGGCGGATATTTTCTGGCAAAACATCCAAAAAAAATTAAAATCTCCGAAATTCTTAAGGTATTGGAGGGAGACACTTTTTTAGTGAAATGTATTGGAGCTGATAAAAAATTCCATTGTATAAGGGCAAGAAAATGTTTGGCTAAAAATCTTTGGAGAAAAATCCAGGATTCCATTAATTCAACCTTAAACTCAATTACTTTAGCCGACCTTATCAAATAAAATCTGCTCGGGAAGTTATCCCGAGCAGAAATGGAAAGAAATTATGCAAAAAAGAATATACCCCCACACCACAACAAGGACAGAAAACCAAAGGTATTTTAATCGAGAAAGGCGGTTTTTGTTTGGTGTGGGGGTATATTTAGATTACGCGGCCACAACTCCGGTTGATCCGCGCGTTCTTAAAAGAATGATGCCTTATTTTTCCAAAAAATTCGGCAACACAATGTCCCTTCATAGCTTTGGCCAAGAAGCTAAGGCGGACTTAGAAGAGAGCAGGGAAGAGGTTGCCAATTTCATAG
Organism: bacterium; assembly: GCA_030646565.1. GTDB lineage: Bacteria > Patescibacteriota > Minisyncoccia > Minisyncoccales > RBG-13-42-11 > JAUSLA01. The sequence continues at coordinate 5,624 of JAUSLA010000015.1, read as the reverse complement.
GGGCAAAACTCGAAGAAATAATTTTTACCGGCTCGGCCACAGAAAGCAATAATTTAGCATTGAAGGGCATTGCATTGGCTCGCCGAAGCAGTAGCGGAGGCGGCCGCCACATTGTCATATCTCAAATTGAGCATCCTTGCATTATGGAGTCAGCTAAATGGCTGGAATCGCAGGGGTTTGAAATAACCAGAATGGCGGTGGATAAGTTTGGCAGGATTAACCCCGAAGATATTAATAAAGCAATTAAAAAAGAAACGATTTTGGTATCTATAATTCATGCCTCAAATGAAATTGGAACAATTCAACCGATTGTAGAAATTGGGAAAATCTGCAAAGAAAAAGGAGTGTATTTTCATACCGACAGCTCTCAAAGCTTAGGGAAAATTCCCATTGATGTAAATTTAATGAATATTGATTTACTGACAGCCAGTTCCCATAAAATGTATGGTCCCAAAGGAGCAGGATTGCTGTATATCAGAAAAGGAACAAAAATTGAGCCTATTTTGCATGGTGGCGGCCAGGAATCTGGCTTAAGGTCTTCTACTGTAAATGTGGCTGCGATTTTAGGTTTTGCCGAGGCCTGCAGAATTTCCAAAAAAGAAATAAAAAAGGAAGCAGAAAGATTGCAAAAATTAAGAGATAAGTTAATTAGGGGAATTTTGACACGAGTGCCGAATTCTCATCTTAATGGCCATCCTAAAATGCGGCTGCCAAACAATGCGAATTTCTGGTTTGAATTTATTGAGGGAGAATCGATAATAATTCAGCTGGATTTATTGGGCGTGGCTGGCTCAACGGGTTCCGCCTGTTCTTCCATTAAATTGGAGCCAAGCCATGTTTTATTGGCGATTGGTTTAAAGCACGAGCAAGCTCACGGTTCTTTACGGCTAAGTTTGGGTAAATGGACGACCGAAAAGGAAATAAACTACGTTCTTAAGGTTTTACCGGGAATAATTAAAAATTTAAGAAAAATTTCACCGTTTAAAGCTTAATAATCAACATATTCGCTTCTTGCGGAAGCTTAGTTATGGACTTATATTCAAAAGAAGTAATGAAACATTTTAGGAAGCCCCAGAATGTCGGAAAGATTAAAAATGCCGATGGAATAGGAAAAGTCGGCAATTTGAGGTGCGGAGATATTATGTATCTTTATATCAAAGTTGCAAAAGATAAAAAGGGAAAGGAGATAATCAATGATATTAAATTTGAGACGTATGGCTGTACTGTTGCGATTGCCAATACGAGCTTGTTGACTACTATGGTTAAGGGAAAAACCATAGAAGAAGCAATGAAAATTAAAAAAGACGACTTGGTTAAAAAATTTGGCGGAGTGCCATTTATAAAAATTCACTGCTCGCTTTTGGCCGTGGATGCTTTGGCTGAAGCAATATATGATTATTTCAAAAAAATAGGCAGACCTATTTCAAAAGAATTGGAAGAGAGGCATGAAGCTGCAGAAAAGATAGGAGAGGAGCTTAAAAAGCACCACGGAGGCCTCTTTAAAGTTGAAGAAGAGCTGCACAAAGAATATGAAAAATAAATTTTTAGCAATTTCAGCCCATCCCGATGATTTAGATTTCACCTGCGCCGGCACAATTTCAAAGATGGCTCAAGAAAATAACGAGGTATTTTATTTGATTATTAGTGATGGGTCAAAGGGCAGCCATAAAGTTAAATTTTCTTCAAAAAAATTAGCAAAAATTAGGCAAACAGAACAAAAAAGAGCGGCCAATGTCTTGGGGGTAAATAATGTCTTCTTTTTGGGATTGAAAGACGGAGAAATTGAAAACACTCAATTTCTGAGAAAAAAAATAGTTCAGATAATCAGAAAAGTAAAACCGGAGATAATTTTGAGTTTTGATCCCGCTAACCATAGCTTTGATAATCCTCATCGTTTTCATCGGGATCATCGCCAAACAGCGGAAGCGGTTTTTGATTCAATATATCCAGCCGCCGGCTCCGCCTCTTTTTTTCCCGAACTTTTAAAACAAGGATATCAGCCGCACCAAATAAAAGAAATTTGGTTTTTCGCCACCGAAAAACCGAATAAATTTATTGATATTACTCAAACTATTGATAAGAAAATAGAGGCCTTATCTCAACATTCAAGCCAGATAGCTGATTTAAAAGCAATTGAAAATAAAGTAAGGGCATGGTCTAAAATTGCAGGAAAAAAGAAGGGATATAGATATGCCGAATTTTTCAGAATGCTAAAATTTAAGAACGGGTCTTAAATTAGCGACGCCCCCCTCCGTTGCCAAGTCTTTGGCAGGCAGTGATGAAATTTCTGTGCATTTTTATAAGTTCAGCGGACGGGATTTTGGCAAATTCTATTTCAACTTTTTTTGATGCCGCAAGGAATGATTCATCTTTTGCCGATACTTCCGGATGCACCTGAAACGCGCGCTCGTTCCAGCCAAGAAGATGCAGGCCCGAAAGCCGCCTGACGCGCGAGAGAGCGACATAGCCCTGCCCGAATTCAAAGACTTGCGAGAGATCCATTACCGCCTCGTCCAGGCTCATTCCCTGGCTTTTATGTATCGTAATCGCCCAAGCAAGACGGAGCGGCAGTTGTGTAATTTTACCGCGTATCTTGCCGTTCTCTTCCACCGTCCAATCCATCGGCTCAACTTCAATTCTTCTCCCGCTTCGCATTTTTACCATTGGATAGCAGCTTTCTTTATCAAATCCATCAATTTTACCGAGCGTGCCGTTCGCGAATCCTTTCTTTGGATTATTTTTTGTAAACATCACCGCCGCGCCGATTTTAAGTTCAAGTGTCTCTGGCGAAAGGCAACCCTTTTTAAGCGCGGTAATAAGCGCCTCCGGACCTCGCGAAAACATATCAAAGGTTTGCGGCTCGCCCGGAAGCTTAGCAAGCATTTCATCGTTGACGCGATCCACGTCAACATTATGCGAAAAAAGTTTCGGCGCGCCATCCGGCGCCGAGTGGCGTTCAATTTTCCGCGTTTCAATATAGCGTAATTGATTATCGCTAAAAGAGTTGCGCCGTATTGACGAGAGTATGGAAAGAAAATTATAATCGTCCTGCCGGTACTGCTCGGTAAGGTAGCAAACGACCGGCTTCGCTCGTGCCCAAGCAGGTGAATCGTAAGCGAAACGAGCAGATGATTCTTCAATGAATGTAGCTTGCGCGCTGTGTTCAGCGTTCGTCCTTATAATCGGTGGAAGTTGAAAAAAATCGCCGACAAGGACTATCTGCATTCCGCCGAACGGCTCCGGACACTGCTTGATTTCGCGACAAACTGCGTCAATCATAGATAGCGTTTCGGCAGAAAGCATTGATACTTCATCTATGACAAGGATTTTGGCGCGTCTGATGCGACTTGCGATGTGTTTACTTGACGCAATTTTATTAAGAGAGTATTTGTCCAACTTCGTTTTAATTCCTATGCCGCCCCAAGAATGAATTGTCACCCCGCCTATGTGTGTCGCGGCAATGCCAGTTGAGGCCGTAATCGCCGGCTCAATGCCTTGCTCGCGCAAGTATGCCGCAAGGCGATTTACCGTATGCGTCTTGCCGGACCCGGGTTCGCCGGTCAAAAAAACACTGGCGCCGGTTTTAAGTATTGAAAGCGCTTGAGATTGAGTCATTTGTTGAGTCCCGCAAAGCGGGACGAAAACGAAGATGAAGGGAAACCCCGAAGGGGGAAACTTCATCGCCCGACAAGTCCCGTTTTACGGAACGCAGATAATTGAAGGTGGAGAAGAGATTTATCTCTTCGACTTTTTCCTGCCCCGAGTTTATCGAAGGATTAAAAATAGACCCGACACCACCACTTTCACCATTTTCATTTTTTATTTGGGGGATGTGGATAAACTATTGACTTGTTTATATGGTTTGCTATATTATAATCATAACCACGAAAAAGACCCTTATAGGGTTCCGTCCCCATCGGGGGCTTTTTCTTTTTGGGTGGGTTCTAAATGGGAGCGTTGATCGTTTATATAAGCGATTCTAGCTCCTGTTCGCTTAAGAAGAATGGAACATTTTTCTTTGTTCCTTGGAGACAATATACCGAGTAATTTATGTCGTTCCTGAAGAAATTTAACCAATCCAGAATAATCCCCATCGCTGGTAATAATAATTGCGTTATCAAACCTATTTTCATAAGTGTCGCGCGTTGCCTGCAACACCAAATCAGCATCACAGTTTCCCTTTGGTTTCCCATCGTCATCATAGACCACTTCTTTAAACACAAGCGTGAAACCCCATTCTTGCAGGCGTTTATAAAGCTCTTTGTATTTTGGTATGAGTCCAATAAACAAGTAAGCAGTGCGAACTTCATACTTTTCTAACAGCCACACCCTGAATCTTTTATAGTCAAGCACCCAGCCCAAGCTTGCAACACCTTTGTGGAGGTTGGCGGCGTCAATATATGCAAAATTGTTTTTTTTCGGAATCATACTTTCATTTTAACATAAATCATTCCAACATTTCCCCAGTGATAGAACTTTTGGCCCCCTGTACCGTGTCGCCGAAAGCGATTCTGGCGCAGGGTAAAAAATAAACCTGACCCCATTTTTTCGTACTGGCGCGCCGTTTTATTTATTTTTTAATCCAATTCCGAACAACTTCTTGAAAATTGCGAGGTTTCTGTTGTTGGGCTTCCCATTCTTCCTGTCTAATGTAAAGCATTTTGTAAACGACGTTCTTTTGGTTCGCGTTTACGTCCACGCACCATTGAGCAAGCCGTTTAATTTTCTCAACATCGTTAATATCCTCACGCCCTTTGATTTCAACGACATAGTATTCTTGTGGCGATACTTTCACAATATAATCCGGGTAGTAATCTGAAATGCTTCCGCTCGCATTTTTATAATCAATCTTGAAATGCACCGCAAAATAGTTTTTAGCGTAAGAAATTATATCCTCACAATTTTCAAGAAAGCTCGCGAATTGGGTGGCGCGTCCGGAATTAATCCTGTATCCAACAGATATAATCATATCTAAATTATAAATATTCATCTGTCGCACTTTTCCATCGGCGGCAACCTGTTCCAAAATGGAACAGGTAGAACTTTTATTCAGCTCTCCGGTTCTATAAATATTATTGATATGTTTAACGATAGCCGGCCGATTCACGCCGAAAACAAGTGCTATTTGATGTGCATCCAGCCAGACCGTTTCTTTTTCCAAGTGTACTTCAACCCGCGCCTCGCCTTTAGACGCTTCATATATCACGATTTCGCCTTTTTTTGTTTGTTCTTTTTTTTCCATTTTATATGATTTTTTATTTTTCTTCCCCGAAGCAGACGCTCTATATTGACTACGTCCGGTCAATGCATTCAATCTTAATAGTTAAATAATTTTGCTCTACTTCTTTTTATAGCTAATTTATAAGGTAGGGTCAAACTTTGCCACCTTCTGCACCCGGTCCAAGCCGTAAGACGAAATTTGAGAACTGGGGAGATTTTTGTCACATTTCGCGATTGGTACAAAAGTGTCATATTCATAAAATCTGAACTAATCAAAAAGTCCCGATTTTGTCTACTACAGCGACAAAACTGGACAAAATCAAGGTTTGACTCGAATAATCGTGAAAAAGTGCTATTTTTCAGGACAATTCACGGCTATTGCATTTTCCCCTTATGTTTAATAT
>JAUSLA010000012.1 GCA_030646565.1 bacterium | reverse complement strand
AAAAGAGTTCAATTTGGTATTATTTAAATATGATTCCAGAGCCAAACAAAGATAAAAAATTACTAAAAAGAATTGCTCAAAAATATTCTCTTGAGCTGCTTTTGCTTTTTGGCTCGCAAGTTACCGGGAAAACCCACCAGGAAAGCGATTTTGACATTGCTTATTTAAGCAGAAAAATATTATCCATTGAACAAGAGGGCGAATTAATGATTGGTCTGGCGCCTCTGTTAAAAATTTCTTTGGAAAAAATGGAGCTTGTTTCTTTGAAAAATCTTTCCCCCTTGTTTTTCAAGGAAATTTTTTCAAACGCCATGGTTATTTTTGCCAAAGATGAGACTATTTTCGACCGTTATAAAATTTATGCTTTCCGACTTTTTGAAGAATCGGTCCCCATCTTTGAACAAACAGAGAAAATTTTGAAAAAACGCATAGCAGATCACAAAAAAGAATTATCCTTAAAATAAGGGTGGCGACGAAGACTGCGTCCTCGTTTTGACCCGTGCTTTCGCTGTGCGAAAGCTTGGTAAATGAATAAACTTTTAGTTATTAAAAAATTGAAATAGATGGAAGACTATCTGAAAGAATTGGAAGAACAGATTATTCCTCACGGTCCTGAACGGGTGCTGAAAGACCCTACTCTTCTTCATACCGCCGAAAGGTTAGTGCAGTTATTGGCAGATACAATGATCGATATTAACGTCCATATTCTTATTTCAAGAGATAAAAGTTATGATAAAACACAGTCCACCTTTTTAATGCTGGCCGAATTAGGAGTTTTGCCCGAAGAATTTGCGCAAAAAATATCTCCGGTCGTCGGGTTGGAATAAACAACCTCGGGCTTTGTTTAGTCACACGGGCAAAAAATACACGGGTTGCGCCCGTGTATTTTTTATTAACGATTGGTAGGCGACGAGGACTGCGTCCTCGTCTTCGTTTTCGTCTCGCAAAGCGAGACTCGGTAGGCGAAGGGAACTGCGTTCTCTTCTTCACCTTCGCTTGTCGAGTTTTCGCGTAACGAAAACGAAGATGGAGAAGAGATTTATCTCTTCGACTTCGCTACGCGAAATCTCGGTAGGCGAAGAGAACTGCGTTCTCTTCTTCACCTTCGGCAGGCGATGAGTTCCGCTTCGCGCAACTCATCTTCATCCTTCATTTTTGCTAAGCAAAAATTCGGATACTTGACAAATTAAATGATTGTGATATACTTATATTATCGTAAACGCCCTTTGACAACCGAAAAAGAAGGAGAGGAAAATGAGAAACATGGACGAAGAGCTTGGCCGGAGCCGCCAAGGGAGGAGCCGCGCGATAAGAATAGTTCTTATCGTAGCAAGCGCGCTGCTGATAGCTGGCGCATATTTGTTCTGGCTAGTTCGGCCGCAACAAAGCGCGGGACAGCAAGCCGCTGCGCCAGCACAGTCAGCGCAACGGGCGCAACCGGTGACGCAGGCAGTCATACCCTGCGAGCCGCCAGACTCTTTGCGGTGCAGGGAACTTAGAGGAGAAATTCCTCCGGAGCCGGAAATTCAAGGAATAAAACTTGATTTCGGTTCGCAGTCTGGGCCGTCTGCCATAGAAACATTCGGCTGGTGGATATTGGCGTTTTTAGTTCTATCTGTTTTGATCGCAGGGCTCACACCTTGGACGATTCAACAAACCGTGCCTGTCGCGATCGGCATTGCAGTCGTCCTTTTGGTGGTCCAAAACTGGTGGTTATTCCTTATCGTTGTTTCTCTGCTAGTTTTGATGCTAGTGGGAATGGCGATTAGGGGTATTTTAGCTGGCGGGGTTCGCGGAGTTCACGGGGTAGGAAATGCCTTGCCGCAGGGAATGTCTCTCTTAATAATATGGGAGATAATCCAAACCCTATGGACGCACAGATCTGTCGGCGATTTCCTCGGCAGAGCGGGAAATCAAAATCCACAGCCGGTACAACCGCCGGCACAAACTCCATAAGAAAAGAAAGGAAGAAAGATGAACTGGATTCCAATCGTCTTGCTCGTGGTTGCCGGATTTCTCTTGATTCGGTACGGCAAGGGATTGCTGGCCGCGGCTGGCAATCTCTTCAAGGACAACGCAGCTGCCTTCGCGGCAGTAATCATCGCGCTGGTTGTAGCGGTTCTCATAATCGCTATGTTCCAGCCGCAGATTCTGGTCGGCTCTTCTGGGATTTTCGGATCTAATCTCAAGGGCGCAAGGGCAGAGGCTAACTTGAAAACAGCCATCCTTGACCCGAGGGACGATCCGAGTGTTTGGAAATCGGCTCCGGCGCAAGCTGCGGCCGAAGCCAGTGCCAGCGAGTACCAACTCGCAACGGCAAGAAACAAGGCCGGCATTTCAGCCGCAGAAGCAGAGCGGTTGTGCCGATTGCCCAAAGGCCACGCGGAGCGCGCTCTCTGGGATCAGGCTGGTCTTGATCCGTGCGAGGCATCATTGCCGGCAGGTCTTCAGGGCGCGACTCGGGCGGTAGCAAAGACTACCGGCGAAGTTGCGCAAAGCGTAGGCAATACCACATCAAAGATTGACCTTGCGGCTACAGACAAGGAATTGTCCAAGCCGTTGGGTCAGGCGCCAGCGGACGCAGACAACTGGCTTCGGCAGCTTTACAACCTGCCGAAAGGGCTCTTGGTTATAGCGGGTCTGATGCTCGCTATAATAGTTCTGGGCAAGATGGCAACATCTTTGCTTAGAACTCTTCTACGCGTTCCTTAGTTCGGTAAGAAAGGAGGCAGGCGATGAGTCTCGTAGTCATCGCGTTAGCGATCATCTTAGTCCTGTTGCTCTGCTTCCTTTTCGTTCTTTGGACGATAGGAGTTGCAAGGGCGACAAGGGGGACTAGACCAATACCAGCGACATCAGTGCCGGTGGCAACAGCGACAGCGCAGACATTGGCACCGGTGACGGCTCCAGCTCTTCCGAGCGCTACGATTCGTCAGCCGAGAGTGGCGGCAGGTCGCAATTCTGCTGCCATAGAGGTCCTCTTCCCGGATGGAAGAAAAGAGGTGCTTACAGCAGAACAAAGAAGGGCAATGGGTTTGTCCTTCTAAAAAGCTAAGGGTTGGTCTCAAACCAACCCTTTTAAATTTACGTGAATCTTTTTAGTCAACTGTTTCTCGATAGGTATCCGCTTTTTTATTTTGTCTTTTCGGTAATAATTTTTCTTTTGTCAGGGTAGTTTTCGGAAGATGAATACTGGCATCAGTTGCTTCTTGAGACAATGCAGCCGGCTGAAGTTCTGTTTGGGGCTCATCGGAGAGGGCCTCCTCTTTATCAATAAAAACTTCTTGCGCAAAAGCAAGCACTTCTTTTTCTAAATCTCTTGCTAATTGTTTAGCTTTTTCCTCGGATAAAGCTAAGAGGTTTTGAAGGGCAAGGGCTAAATCTGAAAAGCTCATTTTATTTTCAGCCGCATCTCTCATCAGTTTTGCTATTTTTCTGCCCGGCGATTCTTCGGCTAGCTCCGCTCTTTCTTTAAAATTTTTAGCCTGGATTAATTTTTTGACAGCTTCTTCCTGTTTTTCTTTTAGGCCATATTTTTCAAGAAGTTTTGCAATTGTAATCCCGGCATCAACGGGGAAGATTATATTTTTTTCTTTTTTGAGATTAATGGCATCCATAAAATACAATTTGCATTTTAATTTAGCGATAGTTAGGACTATTAAAAATTTCAACCCACATCGTATTTATTTTGTCAGCTTCGTTATTGTTGCCAGCTGCCCGCAAAGCAGCTATTTCGGCGACGATGTCAGCTCTTCTTTGGACTATCAAGTTATACAGCGCTCTTCTTTTTGCCCTGGCGCTTTCCCCTAAGCCCCCGTGTCCCAAGTCGTGAACTTTAGTCAAATCCATTGAATTGAAAACCTCTAACTGTGCATCGGTATATGTAAGCGTAGGCGGCGTGCCCGGAGGAGCGCCGGCCGGAGCCGGGGTCCGGGTTTCAAAAGCGCCGGCCAAAACATTCTTTCTGAATTCCTCTGAATCCATACCTTCAACCCGTTGTCTGATATTAGGAGCCGCATTGGGAAGTTTATTATAAAGTGTGCCACCCTGTACGCCCCAACGCGTTGCCTCTGCGCCATATTGTTGAACATCTGCTGCTGTAATTTGGTTTTTTTCGGCCAAGATTTCTAGTCCCCTTGCTCTTCTTAGTCGGTCTTCCCGAATTAAGGGTCGCGCCCTCATTACGTTTCTAATCTCAGCAGGAGTCATTGTGTCGAGATTTTCCCCTGCTTTTTTCCGGTCTTTATTTAATTCGGCGGCAAAAGCGCCCCTGCCGCCAAACGCTCCGCCAATTACTGGTACGGTTTCCATTCTTCTTCTCACAGCTTCTTCCGTTCTACTAATAACTGGTACACCCCTGGCTGCACTCACTCCTTTTTTCTTTGCCCAGGCGCCGGTTGCCTTTGCTCCTTTTTGAGCAAAAGCAATAACTCCCGCTGACCCCATAGCGGAGCCGGAAAGAGCCACAAAGAACCCGATAATCAAAAAAGAAATAGCCACTCCATAGGGCAGGAGGGTATTAATTACTCCTGGCGTATTACTTGATGTTTCTCCCGCTACCTTCGTATTTATTAATCCTGGAGCAAGACCTAACAGATGACCGGTTAAATAAAGGAAAAATGCGGCTGTTACTCCGATCATGCACCAATTGATGAACTGTTTCCACCAAGTTTGAAAAAATCCTTTGGTAGCCGGCAAAACAGAAGCAAAGAAAGCTATAGGGGAAAGTATAACCAATATCCAGATTGCGATATAGCGGAGTATGAAAAGGAAGGCAAAAGTAAGAATCATAAAACCAGCTATAAATCCGAAAACAACCAAAGCCATCATTCGGCCCAGCGCGTCGCCGTTTATTTGGTTGGACCCAACATTTCTAAAAGCATCTAAGGTTGTGTTTACTTGGGCCGCAAATAAATTTACCAAAAAGTCCCAATTAATCATATCTCCCAAAAAGAAATGCATCGCGATATTTGAGGCGTCAACAATCAGTCCCATAATAATCGGAGTAAAATTAATCAAAAGAGCCATTAAAATTAGACGGGGCAGGGTTTTTTGCCACTGGTATTCTCCAAGCCGAAGAGCAGTCGCCAATCCAATAATAACCAAAGCGATTACAAAGCCCATATTTGCCAAGTCTCTTGTAAGAGTCCAGCCGATAGCTAAAATAGGATTTCCTGCTGGCTGGGTGTAAGAAAGACTTATAAAATTAGGGCTGGTGGTTATGGCTAAAATACCGACAGCCGCGCTTAAAAAAAGATTCGCGGCCATCAAGGGTATCTGAAGAAATAACGTAGCAAAAGCAATAGCAACATTGGCAACAGTGGTCCACATTAACTGCATATTAAACAAGGTTCCAAGCGCTCCTACTGGCCCCGCTAACATTGATAACACTGATATCCAATCTATTGCTTGAGCAGGATGCAGAGGAAAAACTAATCCAAAGATTATAAAAAAGAAAAGAACTAAAAAGGCGATATTTTTAGTTTTTAAAAAAGAGAAAAATAATTTTTTTAAATTTCTTTGGATCATTGATTTGTTATAGGGTATAGCAAAATAGAAATCTTTGCTCGGGCGAATGCAGTTCCTTTCTTATGGTCATTTAAGAACTGGGAAGACAACGACGCCGGATGTGCAGGGCGTATATGTCCACCAAAGACAAAATCCGAATGGGCAGAAAGCATCACATTTGTTTATCGGAAATATTTTTAAGTCAGGGATATTTCCGGTAACAGTTTGACATATTCCGGGAAAGCTGGCATCAGCTGGCGAATGTTGAAAAAGAACAGCAAAGGAACCCGGGTCTGGGTAAGCCGATTTAATTTTGTCATTAAGAGCATCGCCAACATATACCGGCGCGGAAGAATTAAAACTCTGACAGGTTCCTACTCCATCTGTATCAGTGCATAGCTTAATTGAGCCCTGTGTTTTTGTTTCATCTTTACGAAAAACAGAAATAGAAGAAGGCTGGTTGATACTGCCCCATGAATCTTTGCCCTGAATCGTTGCCGGATCGGTGTTAAAAAACAATCGGCATTGTCCTTTGTAGTCGGCATCTTCATGTAAAACCGCCCTAAAGGTATAATCTCCACCTGTCACCCAACTTGCAAGTTCAGGGTTCCAAACTTTTGGATTTATTATCTTTATTTGATTCGCCTTATCGTTTAGATTTCCCAAGGAAGATTCAGAATTAGTAAAAGCCTTCATAGTGCTTGTACTGCCATCCACAGAGAGATAAACTCCGGGAAGGTCAAATGTCAAGAGCGGCAGGGTTGGCCGCGTTATTGTTAAAATAACCAACTGGGGATTGATAGTGGTCAGTATAAGATAGGAACTTAGCAGAAAAACTAAGCCTAAAATTCCAGCTGAAATTCGGTCGCGGCCGTCTTTTGCCTTGGAAGGGTCGCCTGCCGAGGTTGCGTAGCGTATGCCCCCGTAAACTAGGGCGCCAAAAGCAATAAAGCCGGCGATTGCCACGCTAAAAGCGAAAATATATCGTATGTATTCTGGCAAAATGTTTGTCGTGACCGTATTAGGATCCCAGCCATTGATTGTGGGATATTGAATTTCAAGCGCTTGGACAAAAGAAAACCCACCTAAAAGTAAAAATAGAAAAGAGACAAGAGAAATAATAAAAATTTTTTTATTTTTTAGCATGAATCAATGACAGCAAAAATAATTATGCGGACTTGTGCAGACAGGCAGAGGTTTGCCTGCAACATCTATAGTTGTTTTTGTCTCTCGGGGAAGCTGTTGGCTCATAATCGTGTCGCAGCTTAACAAAGTCTTTCCGCTTATTTCTCTTTTGGCAACTCTTTCCCAGTCAGATGGAGGAATATAACATTTGTCAAATTCTGACCTGGCTTTGTCCAGTTTTCTTTTGATAACTTCTATTTTAGTTATTTTCGAACAAAGAGGATTAGGGATATTCGGGCATCCCACGCATAATAATTCGTCAGATGGGGTTCGAATATCTTCATTTATTCTTGGACAAAGAGATTCCGTTTTGTCAACTTCAGGAAGCTTAGGAAGACCGCCATAGGTTCCGTCAATTAGCGCCCAAATTTCTTTTTTGGAGGTCACTATTTTATTGTAAGCGTTATTGATATTGTTAAACAATGTTTCAATATCAGATTGGGGACAAGCTCTGCCTCCCCAAGGGCTTGAACAGGCGCTTGGAGCATTGCAGTAAGTATCCCAACACGTGTCGCATGTCCAGCTTGTTTCTAAACAAGAGCATATACCTGTTACTGGGTCGCAGTATGTCTTCGTGCATTCGTCTCTGCAATTGCAATCACGCGGAAGCTTATAAGTTCCGCAATCAACCGACTGGCATACATTAATATTGCATTGTCCGGCAGATTGAATCATTTCCTCGGCGTTTTTAACCTCTTGATAAGCGTTTTCATTGACAACCGAAAGTTCTATAACTAAGGAATATAGCAGTTCCGCTGTTTTATCCATTGCCTCGCCGTTTGGAATTTCTTTGCCGCAGACCAAGGTTGTTGGCGGTGCAATATCTTCGGCAGAAACTTCTTTTCTTTGATTATAAAGTAAAACAAAACCAAACAAAAGGACTCCTAAAATCAGAATAGGAAAAGTAATTTTACAAAATTTTCTCCAAATGTTTACGGGGTTCATATTTTAAAGTTTACTAAATACCATGTACCTTAGCGGTGGTCCATGGACACCATCCTCCTGCGTCTTTAAAAGTTGAGAAAGCTTCTCTGGCATTAACTTCAGGGTTTCCTAATCCATATTGTGTTTCGCATTGTTTCAATGCATCCCGATCAATAATTTCACATTGGCAAGTATAAGTAATTGGGTTATATCCCCAATACCTTAAAGCAGATGGACATCGGACTAAGAGATTGAGCTGGAAAAGTCCCGCGCTATAATCACAGACTCCTCCTCCCAGGCATTGATTATTTAAACTATAAGGATTACCACCGCTTTCCGCTTGACAGACAATAGAAGCTTGTTCGGCATAATCTCCAAAGATAGGTCTAAGATAGTCAGCCGAGCAGTATCCCTTGCCAGGAGGAGGGGGAGAGGGGGGAGGAAATATGTCGATTGGAGGTGGCGGATATGGCCCGCCATCCCGGGGCATAACAAAAGGGGGAGGGGTGACACCTTCAGCCGTTCTAATGGCGTCTTCGTTTCCCGCTCTATTAAAATAAAAAGTAACAGGATCGTTTATCAATTGGCCGTTAACTTTAGTCTTAATATCTTCCCAGCCCGGGAAAGTTTCTATATTAATCTTTTGATAAAATTTAAGTATTAAAGAAGTGTTATAATCAATAACGCCATAGGCTAAACTTGTTAAAACTCCGGCTTTTTTCAGTTCTAGAAATTCATAGATTAATGATGCCCGAGCAGCTAGAATTTGGGTTTGGTTTATTTTTAATCTATCAATAGCTTCTTTAACTTGCGCGATTTTCCGGTCTATAACCGACAGGTCGCAGGTTGCTTCAGGGCAGCCAATTCCAGAACAAGCGTCGGGACCGCTGCATTGGGATGTGTTGCATCGACACTTATCTGTAAGATTTTTTAATTCTTCGGTTAATTTCTTTAATTCTTCGGCGGTTTTTCTTGTTGCTTCCGCTGTTTCCTTTGCTATCCGCATTTTTTTTATTCCCTCCTCGTTGATGATCGCATTTTCAATAATTTTGCCGGTTGGGACCTGAAAATAGACAGGTGTTCCTGATTCAGGCACAGGAAGAACATCTATTTTTGGCAATTCAACTTTGACGATTCCTCCCAAACTCAAAACTGTCAGCTGCGGATTAATAGTAATTAAAATCACATAAGAAGAAAACAAAATAATCAGACCAGAAGCTCCGCCCACAATCCATTGCTTTGCTTCCAGCATTTTTCCCGGCGCGCCCGAGGCAGTAAGATACTTGAACCCTCCCCAAACTATTGTTCCCAAAATTATAAAGCCGGAAAAATATAAGAAAAGATTATAAAAGTATTTTACATAAAGAGGCAGGGCCGTTTCCGGAAGGTAAACGCCATCCCTGATTTTTTGTATAAATTGGTTTGGTGTTTCTGTATTGGAAAAAGGAATGGTCGGGTATTGAATTTCCGGCAGCTTCCACATTTCGCTTGCCGCTAAAGCAAAATTAGCCCCTAAAATAAAAACTAAAAAACATAAAGAAGAAAGAATTAATTTATTTTTTTTAGTTTTTATTTTTAGGGGCATTAAGATATTATACTAAAACAAGGGACAAGAAACAAGCAATAATTGACAAGCGCTTTATTGTGAATAGCTTTTAGTCAAACCAATCCAATCGTTTATGCTTAAAGTTTCTGCTCTTTGAGTGGGTTGAATATTGTTTTTGCGCAGCCATGAGCTTATCTTTTCTTTCTCTAATTTTAACCCATCCAACTGGTTCAGGGCAAGCTCTTTTGAAAGGTTGTTTCCAATTTGTTTCCTTGGATGAGAAAATCCCGCCTTGACTATCTTAAAGAATAAATCTGTGTTTACCCGTTTCTTATCTGTGTTTATCAATGGCGCGATTCGGAGAATCGCGGCATCAACTTTCGGTTGAGGCCAAAAAGATTTTTTAGAAACATAGCTGACAATTTTCGGACCTGCCCCCACACCATAACCTTGTTTGGTGTGGGGGTGAACGTAAAACTGAACCGAAACCGCTAGAAGATTCATATCGGGCGGCTGGGCGCATATCCTTTGAGCCACCTCTTTTTGCGCCATTAAAACCATTGACCGAGGCCGGGCCTCTGTTAGTTCAAGGAAAAGGCGGATAACCGGCGCTGTAATGTAAAAAGGCAAATTCGCCACCACTTTATAATTAAGCCCTGCTTTCAGCGGCAGAAAATTGAAAATTTTTAGTATATCTCCTTGGATAATCTTCACATTTTTGCAATCTCTTAACGTTTCTTTGAGAATATCAACCATTCTTCCATCTTTTTCCACGGAAATAACTGTTTTCACTCTTTTGGCTAATTCTTGAGTTAAGCTACCCAAGCCCGGCCCTATTTCTAAAACAGTATCCTCTGGCATAAGCTGGGCTGTTGAAATTATTTTTCTAATTACTCCTTTGTCTATCAAAAAGTTCTGGCCAAAACCTTTAGATGGCCGGGTTTGGTATTTTTTTAGGAGATAGTTAATGTTTTTCTTTAAGAATAAGTCCACTCTATTATTTTAGCACGAACCTGCCATGTGGATAAACCTCTTGACTTTAGGCCTTCAAAGAGTAAAGTAGATGATTAGGCGGGGCGATGAAGCTGTTGCTTCATCTTCCCTTCGCCTTCGCTTCCATAAATAGAAGCTTGGTATTAGAAGATGGGTAAGCTCCTGATAAAAATTTTTGGCAAAAGAGCGGGCATTAAGCGATTGAGACGAACTCTCAAAGGATCTTTAAAAGACCCTTTCCTTTTTTTAGGAGTAATTTCAGCTCTTTTGCTGTACTTAATCCCTTTTAGCTTGAATTCTTTCTTTAACCTCCCTGCCAAAGGGAGTTTTTCATTGGCTGCGGTTTCTGATATCCTGAAAGACGCAGAGCCGAAAGATTTGTTTTTGGGCCAAATAGAAAGGTCTCTGCCTGATTCGCCGGAACTTCTTTTAGTTGAGAATAGCAGCGTAAAATCGGCTACTCCCCCGACCACTTTTACGCCCCGTGTTTTGGGCGCTTTGATTGATGGCGCGGATATTGAAGACACAAAGAAAATAATCACAGAGCATATTGTGGGGCAGGATGAAAACATTTCATCCATCTCCGAGAGTTATAGTGTTTCCGTTGAAACAATTGTTTGGGCCAATGATTTGAAAAGCTTAATTTTAAGGCCGGGTCAGACGCTTCTTATTTTACCTGTTTCCGGGGTTATGCATTTAGTCAAAGAGGGGGATACTATAGACGGCATAGCCCAAAAATACAAAGCGGATTCTGGCAAAGTTCTTTCTTTTAACGACCTAAACGGGAACAGCGATATTTTTGCAGGAGAGGTCATAATTGTTCCGGGCGGTAAAATGCCATTTATTTCAGTGGCAAAGCCCGCTCCCTTGCCTGATAAATCCAGCTTATCAACCAACAACTTTAACGGCCAGTCCCACGATTTTCCTTTTGGCCAATGCACCTGGTGGGTTGCTCAAAAAAGACCGATTCCGGGCTGGGGTAATGCCAAAGATTGGCTGAATAACGCTGCGGCTTCCGGTTTCGCAACTTGCAAGGGAAGCTCTTGTCTGCCCAAAAAAGGAGCGGTTATTTCTCTTCAGGGCAGTAGGATATACGGCCATGTCGGCTATGTTGAAGAAGTTAAAGACGATAAAGTTATCTTTTCGGAGATGAATTACATCGGCTGGGGGAAGGTCAACTACAGAACTTTAAGAATCGGCTCCCCCGCAATTATCGGTTATATTTACTAACTGAGCTTTTATGTAATAAAAGCGAAAGTGAAGAAGAGGACGAAGTCCTCTTCGCCTATCAAGTCCTGCTCTGCGCGAAGAACGTTCGTTCTTCTTCCACCCTTCGTTACGCTTGGGCGCAGAACGCAGATGAAGACGCAGTCCTCTTCGCCTAACGAGCCTTAAACCAAGAAAAAACCGGAAACTATCCCAATTTCCATAAATCACAAATCGGTTCGATCGAGCATTTCCGCGTTTTTTTCTTTATTATCCTCTTGTCCTATACATTAGGGCTTCGGAAAGGTGGTCAAACAAGATATTCTCTGAATTGTCTAAATCGGCAATAGTTCTGGCAATTTTTAAAACTTTGTGATACCCTCTGCTGGATAATTTTCCGGAATCAACATATTTTCTTAAAATAGTATCTGACTTACTGTCAATTTGGCAGTATTTTTTTATTTGAGGAATTATCATTTCAGCATTCGTAAACCCTCTGTTGGTCCCTTGGACTTGAGACAAGAACCTTGTTCTTTGTATTTTTCTCGCCTCTTCTACGGCATTTTTTATTTTAGCTGAAGAATTTTCATCGTCTGGCGCTGTAAGTTTTTCATATTTAATTTGGGGAACATTAATAAAAATATCAATCCGGTCAATCAAAGGTCCGGAAAGCTTTCTTTTGTACATTTGAATTTGAGAATTGGAACAGGTACACTTCCTTTCCGGGTCGCCAAAATATCCGCAAGGGCAGGGGTTGGAAGCTGCTACTAAAGTAAAGCGGGCCGGCAAAGATAAAGCATTTTTTGCCCTCAAAATAGTAATCTGTCCTTCTTCAAGGGGCTGGCGCAGAGATTCTAAAACATCACGATGGAATTCCGGAAATTCGTCCAAAAATAAAACGCCCCGGTGCGCCAAGGTAATTTCGCCGGGCCTTGGAGGGTTGCCGCCGCCAATCAGGGCAACTTCAGAAGTTGTATGGTGTGGCGAGCGAAATGGCCTCGCGTCCATCAAGGGTTTTTCTTTAGGTAAAAGGCCGGCAACGCTGTAGATTTTGCTCACTTCCAAGGATTCTTCAAAAGAAAGAGCAGGCATAATTGAGGGAATGGCTTTAGCCAGCAACGTTTTGCCTGTGCCGGGGGGCCCTTGCATCAAAAGATTGTGAGAACCGGCAGCTGCAATTTCCAAAGCCCTTTTCCCGTATTCCTGACCCTTTATCCAAGCAAGGTCCATTGGATAATTGTTCTCTTTGATAAACGCCTCGGTATTTATTTCAAAAGGAGAAATAGTTTTTTGTCCCGTCAAATAATCAATGGTTTCTTTGAGGTTTCCTACCCCGATTGCTTTTATTCCTTTGATTAAAGCGGCTTCAGGGGCATTGGGCCAGGGCAGAATTATTTCTTTGAACCCTTTTTCTTTTACTGCCAAAGCAATCGCCAGAATTCCTTTTACCGGTCTTAATTTTCCGTCTAAAGACAATTCTCCCACAAAAATCCGGCCCAAAGGGTTAAAGTTTATCTGTTTTGAAGACAAAAGAAAGCCGAGGGCAATAGGTAGGTCGTAGAAAGAGCCCTCTTTTTTTAAATCGGCCGGAGCCAGAGAGACCAAGACGCGAATAGGCTGATTGTGAGGCGATTGGAAGCCCGCGCTTTTTATCGCCGCTCCCACTCTTTCTTTTGATTCCTGTACGGATTTATCCGGCAGCCCTACAATTTCAAAATGCCTCAATCCGTATGAGGCATCTGTTTCCACTTCAATCACTTGAGCGTCGAGCCCTACAACAGCCGCCGAATAAACTTTTGAAGGCATACCCCGTAGTAGAATTTCGACGAATTATTTTTAATAATTATCGTTGCTGCCCCGCAGCAGTCGAAATTTCACTACGGGGCATATTATTTTGGCTGGCAATTGAGGCAGAGTTTGGCTTCAGGGCAAGCTTTTAATTTTTCTTCCTCAATATCTTTATTGCAGTTTTCGCATTTTCCGTAGGTTCCTTTCTTAATTTTTTCTAATGATAAATTTATGGCCTGCAGCCGATTTTCTAAGCTGTGTTCAATCGGCAAAAGGGTGCTGTATTCTTCAACCTCATCTGCCGCTCCTTCAAGGGCCGAGCTTCCAGAGCCCCTATTGTCCTGGCGGGGATAGCGAGTGTCCCAATCGCCCGGGATATTTTTATCTTTTTCGGCAAATTTTCCCAGCTCTTTTTCAATAAGCTCTTTTTGTTTTTCCAGTTTTTCCTTTAGTTCTAAAAGCAATTTTTTATCCATATTATTTCGTTAGTTCATTTATTAATTGAAACATATTTTCTCCGGATGATGTGAAGAGGAAGCGGTCGTTAATTATTGCCCAGCAAAGGCCGAAATTGGCAGGGGAGAAAGAAATGTAGCGAAAAACATTCCCCTTATAATGAGCTGTTTTGAAATATGGAAATACCGCAGGTTTTTCTTTGCCTAAAACAGAAAATAGGCCTTCCGTATCTTTTTCCGCGGTTTTTTCCCAAGCAGTTAACATTTCGGGAAGCCCTTCCTTGATTTCAATTTTGGCGATAAAGCCAAGCCGATTTGTG
>JAUSLA010000007.1 GCA_030646565.1 bacterium | reverse complement strand
TCTACCCCCTCCGGGATTAAGTCGGCTATTTCTTTTTTACGAATGTCAAATTCAGGCAAATCTGCCTCAATAATCTCAATGCCTTGTTTCTCGCACTGCAAAATCAATTCTTTCCCTATAAAACCTTTAGCTCCTGTGATAAATAACATACCCTACGAATTACTAACCCTACGAATTACGAATTAATACGAATTTACGAATAATAGTCGAAGCAACAGGTTTCAGAGTAAAGTATTAAACGAGGCCGCCTTGATGAAGGGTGCGCTTCGCAGTCCCGCCCCCCTCGCTCTAATTGTTCTAATTTCTTTCGGAGGCGGGACGAGAAACAGCCACGGCCGGCAATAAACTTCTTTCTTTTGAATAGGCCGATGGCGTGCTCCCTGAAGCAAGACGGCCGAGCGATTCGTACAAGTTGCCCGAAAATATATTATTTAACTCTCTTCAGATAGCCGTCCGGACTGTACGACACGAATAATTTATTGAATTCTTTGTCAATGATGAAATTATCGTTTTGCTTTAAAAACTCCTGAACTGCTTCCATTGGAGTATTCTTTATATATTTTTTATCGGCGATTCCCGCATCAGCCAACATTGAGGTAATCGTGTCAAAGACAACAATATAACATCCGGAAATTATAAATTCCCGATACAATTCCAGCTCTTTTAAAACATGCGCTTTTGTGTGGTCTGAATCCAGAAAAACAAGAACTTTTGAACCTTTCGGAATTTTATTTCTTAAAGCTTCTATCACTTCTTCTGATGTCGAACTAGCCTCGATAAGTTCTATTTTCTTAGACAAAGAGTGGGCTTCAATCACTTTTCTATTATGCTCCCTTATCTCAATATCAATTCCAATGACTTTTCCTTTTCCCAGCAATTCCAATAAAGAAGCGTAGAATATCAATCCGCCGCCATGGGCGATTCCTGTTTCAACGACAAAATCCGGCTTTATTCTAAATATCAATTCCTGCACTAAAATTAAATCTTCCGGAGTTTGGATTGCAGGCACTCCCAGCCAATCAACCTCGTAAGACAATTTATTTTCCGCCGCGGCCTTTACCCATTCCATACCAGCTACTTCCAGTTTTCTTACATTTTTGTCCGTTTTTACTGAAACGTATTTTCGTAAAGGCGAATAATTTTCCTGATTTTCCATGGTTTTACATTAGACGATGAAAACTACGTTTTCATCTTAATCTTCGTCCCGTAAAACGGGACTCGGTGAATAATGATTTATCATTTTTTGAATGCCCTCTTCAATGCTAATTTTAGGCTCCCAGCCCATTGCTTTTAATCCGCTATTTTCCGCCGGCCTCACAAACTCGCTTTTCTCTAATTTTTCAATATTTTTCTGCCAATCTTTAATACTAAACTCTTTGGCGACAATATTAACTATTTCTTGATTGGGAATAAGCTTGCCCCAGCCAATTTCATACTCTTTGCTTTTTTCACTCTTCTCCAGAAGAAGCGCTAATGCCTCTGCGACGTCATCAATATAAATATAATCTTGCTGCGCTAAAGGATTATTTATTTCCGGATTTTCTCCTTTTTTTGCGCATCTTATCAAATAAGGAATTAAAGATGTTTCTCTCTGTCCCGGACCATAAACATAAAATATTCGCGCCCAGATAAAATTTTCAATTACAGCTTTCCCCCAAAAATTTACTATTTTTTTGGCAACCGGAAATATATCTTCAGGATTGGTTTTTTCAAAAGCGCTCCCGACAGACAATACGGTTTTGCAACCCATCTCTTTTAAAAAATTAAATAAATCTAAAGAATACTTTATATTTTTCTTACTCATCTCAACTCCGTAATCTGGCAATCCTTCCCAAGCCAAATGCACGGCGGCATCGGGTTTAAATTCTTCAATTTCTTTTTTCCACTTCTCGGTTTCGGCTAAATCGCAGGACAACAACTTCAAAAAGTGGCCTCTTTCTTGAAGTTTCTTTACCAACGGCGTCCCTATAAAACCTGTCCCTCCGGTAATGAATATTTTCACCCCCACACCAAACGAGATTATGTTTCAAGACTAAACTCAAGTCTATTTTTGAGCTGTCTTAAAGCTTTCGCTCGTAGTTTAAGATTATGTTCCCTTTTAGTTGCATCTTGTTTTGAAGCGTAAGCTTCATAGTATACAAAATACAAGGGTTTTCTCGACTTTGTAGGCCTGACAAGACCTAAATTATGTTCTTTCAATCTTTTCCTAAGATCGTTAGTATATCCTATGTATAAATTTCTATCTTTTATACTTTTTAAAATATAAACAAAGAACATAATTTAAAGCTCGTTATGGTGTGGGGGTTCATGCTGTTTTTATTAAAGATTTTACGGCTCCCAAAAGATCTTCTCCTTCTTTTAATAAGATTGCTCTGCAACCGGCCGCCTCTCCCGCCTGAAAATCCCTTTCGTCGTCGCCGATAAAAACCGCTTTGGATAAATCTAAATCGTTCTCTCTGGCCGCCCGGAATAAAAGCCCTGGTTTGGGTTTCCTGCATTCACAACCCTCATCCCACCCATGAAGGCAAAAATAGGCGCCTGAAATCTTTACATTATTTTTTTCCAGTTCCTGCTCCATTTTTTTTTGCACGTCCTCCAAATCCTCTTTTTTCATCATTCCCCTTGCAATGCCCGGCTGATTGGATATAAGGTAAACATCGTAATTTTGCTGACTCAAAAGTTTCAAACCCTCAATAGCTGAAGACAAAAATTCAAATTCTTCCCATTTTTTGACATAATCCGCTCTTGGCGGCCTTTTATTAATAACGCCGTCCCTGTCCAGAAAAATAACTTTTTTAGGGATGAGAAATTTCTTTGTTGATTCTAATCTTTCCGGAGCGCTGATACTGTAATATCTATGATCGGTAAGAAAACCTGCCAATTCTTTTTTTTCTATTAATTTCGGTAATATCTCTTTTTCAAAATGGAATTTATAATTTGGGAACATTTCAAAAACTTTTTTATCTATGATAAAAAATCCGATTTCAACGCCGTTAAGATTTAATTCTTGCCGGCTCCTGTCGTATTTCACAACAATACCATCATTATCAATTAAAATATTATTTTTGGTAAAATTGTCTTTATTCGTATAAGCTACCACCGAAGATAATTTCCCTTGTTTGAAATAGAAATCGGATAATTTTTCCAAATCAAGAGGCCAGTAATTGTCGCAATACATTAAAAGAAAAATATCGTCCAATAGAGGGGCTGCTTCTTTTATTCTAGTTCCGCTTTCGTTTTCCAAGTCCTTCTCGTCAAAAAGAGGCAGAACTGAATATTTTATATTGAGCCCGAATTTAGAGCCGTCTCCAAAATGCTCCGTTATTTTTTCTGAAAGATAGCCCAACAAAAGTACAATTTCACTAATGCCTTGTTCTTTCAACATTTCAAGCAAATATTCTAAGAAAGGCCTTCCATTAATATCAATCATTGGCTTTGAATTTGTGTCGGTAAAGGGCCTTAATCTTTCTCCTTTTCCGCCAGCTAATATAACTGCTTGTTTTATCATAATTTAATTTGTCCAATACAAATTATCGTCAAGTTTTTTTTCGCTGATTAATTTCTTCAACTGATTTATTCTGACATATTTATTTCCGGTAAATTCCTCCAAGGTTAAATTATGTGACTTAAACGCCTCGTAAAGCTGTTTTACTCCTTCTTTTAAATTCCATGTCGGCTTAAAAAAATCTTTCAAAACAGTGCTGATTTTGTCAAAATTCACTCTATATGTCCTTGAATCCGCGCCATGCTCTCCCGTATACTCCACAACGCTGCCCGGGATTATTTCTTTTATCGCATCTGCTATGTCTTTTATCTGATAATTTTCCGAACTCTGGCTTAAATTAAACGCCTGATTATGAACCAGTTCTATTGGAGCTTCAAGGCAGGCAATAAATCCGCGACAAAAATCCTCTACATGGATTATCGGCCTCCAGGGCGTGCCGTCTGACATAATTTTTATTTTTCCCGTAGTAAAAGCCCAACCGGTTAAATTATTCACCACTAAATCACATCTCAACATAGGAGAAACTCCATAAGCTGTTCCCGGCCTCAAAAAAACCGGGGAAAAATTGTCATCTGCCATTTTGGTTAATTCTCTTTCAGAATCCGTTTTTGAAATAGCATAAGCCGTAATCGGAGCCAAAGGACTGTTCTCCATCATTGCTTCTTTCCCGGCAATGCCATACATACTGCATGAAGACGCATACAGGAATCTTTTAATTCCCATCTCCTTGGATAGATTGGCCATCCTTACCGTCGCCCTAAAATTAATTTCATTTGTCAACTGCGGAACAAAAACACTCAAAGGATCATTTGAAAGGGCAGCAAGGTGAATAAGAGCCTCAACTCCTTCCAAATCATCTTTTGAGATATTTCTTATGTCTTTTTTAATCTGCTTTATAGCGGGAGAAAATTCTGAAAGCGAGTTTTCGCGCAGCGAAAGCGAAGCTGGAGAAGAAAATTTATCTTCTTCGACAAACCCGCAGCCATTATAATAATCCGCGTCAAAACCCAAAACCTCATATCCTTTCTCTAAAAGAAGCCGGGTTAAAGTCGTGCCAATGTATCCTTGATTGCCTGTGACTAAAATTTTCATACTTATCAAAATAATTGATTTTATATTTCTTCTATTTCTCTTTTTTTCAATTCTCTCAAACTATCTGTTATCAAATGGCCTAAAACCATATGAATATCCTCTATTCTTCCCTGGTGATTATCCAGAACAATAACGCTGTAATCCACCAACGGGCCAAGCTTTCCTCCATTTCCCCGTCCTAAAAATCCGACCGTTATCGCCCCGCATTTTTCGGCATATTCTACAGCTTTGATAATATTTGGAGAATTACCACTACCAGATATCGCAACCACAACATCTCCTTTGTTTACCAAACTACCCAATTGCTGAACAAAAATATCTTCAAAAGATAAATCGTTTCCAAGCGCAGAAATAAACGCAACATTATCAGTTAGGGAAATAACTTTAAATCTTTTTTCTTTCTCGTCATAAAAATTTTTAATGGTGCTCTTTCCCCAATCTTCCGCGAGATGGGAAGCGGTGGAAGCTGAACCTCCATTTCCTAAAATAAAGATTGTTTTACTTTGCTTATACGCCTCAAACAAAACAGAGGTAACTTTATGAATTTTTTCCTGATCTAAACTATCTATGGCATTCTTCAATTCCTGAAAATATTGCTGAGGATAGCCCTGATTTGATATATTATTGTTTTGATTTTCCATGTTTTTGTTAGGCTAGGCGATGAAATAAATTTCATCTTCAGCCTAGCAAGTTTTGCATCCAAGTCGCAACAAGGATGCGAAACTTGCTAGGCTACGTAAATAATTTTGCTGCCTTGGGGTTCAAAATTGAAACCAACCTCTTTCAACTGACCCAAGGCTTCCTTTACATTATTCTGATATTTTTCATCGCAGTAAAAAAGCAAACATCCCCCGCCCCCAGAACCAAGAATTTTTCCTCCCAAAGCTCCTGCTTTCCTTGCTTTTTCGTAATAATCGTCAATTGCCGGATTTGTGATGCCGTTTGCCAATTTT
>JAUSLA010000003.1 GCA_030646565.1 bacterium | reverse complement strand
GATACAGGCGTCATGAGGACGTCGACTTTTTCAAAAGCCTTGTCAAAATCGTTTTTGATTAAAGTCCTTACTTTCTGGGCTTTAAGATAATAAGATTTATAATGCCCGACCGACAAAATATAAGTTCCCAGCATTATTTTTCTTCTCGCTTCTGCCCCGAATCCCTCTCCCCTGCTTTCCAAATAAACGTCGATTAAGCTTTTCACTTTTCGTTTTTCAAAAGGCGATGAAGACTGCGTCTTCATCTTCACCTTCGTCCCGCAAAAGCGGGACTCGGTTTTCGACAGCCCGTATTTTATCCCGTCAAACCTGGCAAGGTTGGCGCTAGCTTCAGAAGCCACAATTATATAATAACACGCTAAAGCGTATTCTGTATGAGGCAGACTAACCTCTTCAATTTTAGCTCCCATTTCTTCGTATTTTTTAATCGCGTTTTTTATAACTTTCTCAACATCCGGATCAATTCCTTTAATAAAATATTCTTTAGGAATGCCAATAACGAAGTGTCTGAAGGTTCGAAGAAGATTCCTTCTTCTCCACCCTTCGCTACGCTCGGGTATCTGAATATCGCTTCGTTTCTTTACACTTTGTACTTCGTACTTTGATTCAACGCTTGTTGAATCCATCTGATCTTTGCCTTTTATGGCGTCAAACACGAGCTGGCAATCTTCGATTGTTTTTGCCATTGGCCCTATCTGGTCCAAAGAAGAAGCATATGCCATTAAACCATAACGGGAAACAGTTCCATAAGTTGGCTTCAAACCAACTATCCCGCAGAAAGAAGCAGGCAGGCGGATTGACCCTCCGGTATCCGAACCCAAAGCAAAAATTGCCATGTCAGCCGCAACAGCCGCCGCCGAACCGCCCGAAGATCCGCCTGGCACCCTGCTTAGATCATATGGGTTGCGGGTCGGGAAAAAAGCAGAATTTTCCGTGGAAGAACCCATTGCAAATTCATCCAAATTGGTTTTTCCTAAAATTACTGCCCCTAGCTTTTTAAGTTTTTTTATAACCGTGGCATCGTACGGAGCTGTATAATTTTCCAAAATTTTTGAACCGGCCGTGCATTTTATATCTTCAACTAAGATGTTGTCTTTTATCGCGCAAGGCATGCCGGCTAAAAACGGAATTTCTTTTCCGGCCGAAATTAAATCATCTATTTGTTTTGCCTGGGATAAAGCCGAATCTTCTAGGACATTAAGAAATGCAGAAATCTTTTTGTCCTTTTCTTTTATTTTTCCCAAATAGGCCTTGCAAAGCTCAAGGGCGGAAAATTCTTTATTTTTTAATCCCTCGTGAACTTTAGTGATTGTAAGTTCGGTTAATTTCATAACCCTTCGCTGACCGAGTCCCGCGAAACGGAACGAGGTGGAGATGAAAAGCTTTTCATCGACGCGACTCGGGTAATTGGTTTTACCTTTAAATACCCATTTTTTGTTTCCGGCGCCAGCTCCATCATTTTTTTTCGTACTTCAGACTTCGTACTTCCCGCCTCGTCTTCCCTCATCACATTTATCGCTCCAAAAATATGGCTAGTGGTTTTTACGTCGGAGACCTCAACTCCTTTTAATTTATCAAAATAATCTAAAACCGCAGAAAGATCTTTCTGAAATTTTTTTATTTCTTTTTCTCTCAAACTTAATCTGGCGAGTTTGGCGATATGTTGTACTTCTTGCTTGTTAAACATAGACCGAGTCCCGCTTTGGCGGGACGAAGGTGAAGAAGAGAACGAAGTTCTCTTCGACTTTATCGTGGCGGCTCCAGATATTCTGTTTCCACCAAAACCTCATGCAGCTGGTCAAGATTTTCAAGCACCATCCCCGCTCCCCTAACCATTGCTGTCATCGGGTCTTCAATGATTTTGGTTGGTATTTTTGTTTCTTTTTTTATCAGAGCGTCTAAACCGCGCAAAAGAGAGCCGCCGCCCGACATTTGGATTCCGGATGCCATAATATCTGCCAGCAATTCCGGCGGAGTTTCTTCTATGGCTGTTTTTACTTCGGTTACGATCAGTTTTACTGATTTTTCCAAAGCCCTTCTTATATCCTCGTCGGAAACTAAAATTTCCTCGGGAAGCCCGGTTACCAGATTCCTTCCCCGCATAGGCCACTGCTTTTTATCTTTTTGAGGAAAAGCCGAGCCAATCCCGATTTTTATGGCTTCCGCAGTCCGCTCCCCGATTAATAATTTATATTCCTCTTGGGCAAATTGAATTATATCTTCATTAAGTTTGTCGCCCGCCACTCTCAAACTTTTAGCCAGAACTATTCCTCCCAGAGAAATTACAGCCACCTCGGTTGTGCCGCCGCCAATATCCACAACAAAATTTCCTCCGGCTTCCTGAACCGGCAATCTCGCCCCTATGGCGGCCGCCATAGGCTCTTCAATCAAAAAAACTTCTCTGGCTCCGGCGTTTTTTGCCGCATCGCAAACCGCTTTCTTCTCCACTTCCGTTACTCCGCAGGGCACCCCGACAATCACTCTCGGTCTTGGATTTATAAAGAACTTTCTCTTGTGAACTTTATCAAGAAAATACCTTAACATTTGTTCTGTCACTTCAAAATCGGAAACAACTCCGGATACCAAAGGCCTTGTAGCCACAATGTGGCCCGGAGTTCTTCCCACCATCTTTTTTGCTTCCTCGCCTATGGCTAAAATCTGCCCGGTTTTTTGATTAACAGCCACCACCGATGGTTCTGTAATCACAATTCCCCTACCCTTAACATAAACCAGGGAGTTTGCCGTTCCCAAGTCAATGGCGACATCTTCTGAAATATAAGATAAAATTTTATTTAGCATGAAAAACATTTAAAAATTTCGAAAGGCGAAGAGAGCTACGCCCTCTTCTTCACCTACCCGAGCGTAGCGAAGGGTGGAAAAGAAGATTTATCTTCTTTGACTCGTCCCGCAAGCGGGACTAGGTCATTAATTTTTACTAATTTTGATGCTTTCTCTTCTCTTTCTTTTATTTCAACGCTATCTTTTGCTAAAGTTTTTTCGCTCACTACAATTCTTGTCGGGATTCCAATTAAATCCGCATCGGCGAATTTTTCGCCCGCTGACTTTTCCCTGTCGTCGCATAATACTTCCAGCCCGGATCTAATTAAATCCTGATATATTTTTTCTGACGCTCTCTCTATCTTTTCCACGCCCCCGAGCAAAACCAAATGGATTTGAAAGGGAGCTATTTCCTTTGGCCAAATAATTCCCTTTTCGTCGTAATTTTTTTCAACAACCGTTGCCATCAGCCTTGGAAGTCCTATTCCATAACAGCCCATTATTGCAGGATGCGTTTTCCCTTCTTTATCAAGATACTCCGCCCTCATTGCCTTTGAATATTTTGTCCCCAAATTAAAGATATGGCCGATTTCAATGCATCTTTCTTTTCCTATATCGCTTTTGCATTTCGGGCATTTTTTAATTTCGCCCGTTTTTTCAGTATTTGCGCCATATCCGCATTTTTGGCATATTAAAACTTTGTCTTCGCCCACCGGAGAAGGAATCATAAACTCGTGGCACAGGTCTCCACCAATAGTGCCGGAACTCGCCTCAACACAAACAGGATTTAAGCCGCACCTTCTGAAAATCTCAAAATATGTTCTTTTCACTTTCTCGTAAAAGCCCGCCAAATCTTTTTCATTTAGATGAAAACTGTAAAGGTCTTTCATTAAAAATTCCCTGGTCCGCAATAATCCCCCATTTGCCCTCATTTCGTTCCTGAATTTATTCTGAATTTGAAAAATATATAAAGGCAAATCCTGATAGGATTTTATTCTTTTGCGGAAAACATCGGTAATTTCTTCTTCATGAGTTGGACCTAAACCCAATTCTTTTTGATGGCGGTCTTTTAGCTTAAATAAAGGCGGGTCAATTGTATTCCAGCGGCCGGTTTCCTGCCAGAGATTTTTATTCTGCAAGGCAGGCAGATATAATTCCTGACATCCCAAAGCAGTAATCTCTGCCCTGATAATATTTTCTATTTTTTTTAAAACTTTAAATCCTAAAGGCAAAAATCTATAAACGCCGCTTGAAGATTGTTCAATAAAATCAGCCCTAACTAAATATTTATGGCTGACAACTTCAGCGTCCTTTGGCGCTATTTTTTTTGTCTTGCAAAATAATTTTGATTGAAGCATAAATTAGCTACGAATTACGAATTTAGGCGAAGAGGATTTCATCCTCTTCTTCACCTTTCGGTACCCGAGGCAAGATGGCCGAACTATGTTTTTTTTAAAACTTCGTTGCCGAACGGCTCACCCAAAAACCAGCTTGCCAAACGATTTTAAAATAATTTCATTACATCTTTTATCGTAACCAAAACCATTAAGGCGAGCAGCAGCATAAAGAAAACGGTGGTAACGCTTTGTTCTATTTTTTCGCTAATCGGTTTTCTCCTTATCGCCTCAATCGCCAGAAAAAAAAGTTTTCCCCCGTCAACCGCCGGAATGGGCAAAATATTAAACAAAGCAATATAAATGGCAATCATCCCGATAAACTGCAAAAAATTGCTCGCTCCTAATTTTCCGGCTTCGGCCAATAACCGAAAAGTTCCAACAGGCCCTACCAATTCCACTCCTGCGGGCTTCTTGGAAATTATGTTTTTAATCATTTGGCCGTATCCTTGAACGACGGCTGTCGTCATATTTATTGTTGCCCGAATCCCTTCAAAAGGAGATTTGTACCAAGGATAGGATTTTAAAGCAGTTCTTACTAAAGCAATACCTAAAGGCCCCTCTCCTAAGGGCGGGTTAGCTCTTGGCGTAATTTTTATATCAAAAACATCTTTGCCTCTTTGAATTGTTAAAATTATCTCCTGGCCATTGTATTCTGCCGTAAGCTCTTGCACTTCTTTTACTTTACCGATTAAAACTGTAGAATTTGGGCTTTTTGCTTTCAAAATCGCATCTCCCGGTTTCAACCCGGCAGTTGCAGCTGGAGAGTTGGGGCCTACAGCCAAAATCTGAACTTTAGGATTTTCCAAGTTTTGCTCATTATCGCCAACGGCAATCCGCGTTCCAAAACTAAAAACAATGCTAAAAAGAAAAGCTGCCGTGAGCCAAAAAGAAACCACCCCGGCGACAATAATTAAAGCTCTTTGCCAAATGGGTTTTGCCGAAAAACTCCGCGCGTCATCTATATTTTCTGTCTCGCCGGCAATCCTTACAAAAGCGCCAAAAGGCAAAAGATTTAAAGAATAAATCGTCTCCCCTATTTTTTTTCCGTATAATCTTGGCGGGTATCCTATCCCGAACTCATCCACTCTCACTCCGAATTTTTTAGCCACAAAAAAATGGCCCAATTCATGAATAACAATCAACCCCATTAAACTAATAAAAGCGATGATAATTGTAAAAAACATATTCCTACGAATTACTAACCCTACGAATTACGAATATTTACGAATTTACGAATAGTTTGTGAGCGAGGCAACAAGTTTCAGAGTAAATTTTATCAAGCACGAGGGCAGTTTGTCGAGGGGGACATATCGCAGTCCCGCCCGCATCTCGCTATAATTTATTTTCTAATGTAACGGAGGCGGGACGAGATATAGCAGCGGCCGGAAAAAAGATTTATATTACCTCTTGGGCCGACTGCGTGTCACCCGAGATAAATTGCCCGAGGGCTTACCGTCTAGCGAACGACATTGAAACCAGATTGCCGGGCTATTACCCTAATACTTCTTTTTTCTTTTTCTCTCCCGATTTTTCAATTTTCTCGTTGTATTCGTCTATTAATTCCTGCAGTTTATCCTTTGCCCGGAATTTATCATCTTCTCTGATTTCCCCGCTTTTGGTTTTTTCTTGGATTTCCGCCCAGGCCTCTTCCCGCCAGTGCCTGATTGTTTTCCTGGCTTCTTCTTGTTTCTCGGAAATAAGATGAACCAAATTTTTCCGGTATTCTTCGCTTAAAGGAGGCAGACTAATCCTTATTGTGTCTTTGTCCACTATTGGGTTTGCCCCCACTCCCGTTTTCTCTAAAGCCCTTACAATTCCCTCAATGTAAGATTTGTCCCATGGCTGGATTAAAATTTGTTTAACTTCCGGAGTGGAAATCGCAGCTAACTGCTTTAATGGAAACTTTTGGCCGAAACAATCAACAACCACATCTTCAACCAAAGAAGGCGAAGCCCTGCCCGTCCTGATTTTTCCCATTTCCCTATCTAAAAAAGCGATTACCTTATCCATTTCCGGCTTGGTTTTATCAGTTATTTCCTGATATTGCATATCTTTAATATATCAAAATTTTATTTAATCGGCAACCCAAGCGAAGCGATGAGGGCTTCGCCCTCATCTTTAACCTCGTTTCGCTCCGCGAATCTCGGTCAGCGAAGGGTGGAGGCGAAGAGAACTGCGTTCTCTTCTTTAATCTGCGTTCCGCTTCGCGGGACTCGATAGAAGGAACGAATGTTCTTCGGCAACCCGAGCCGCAGGCGAAGGGTGAAGAAGAACAGATGTTCTTCGGCAAGGAATAAAAAGGTGTTTCTGAAAATATTTTCAGAAACACCTATTATCAAGTCCCGCTTCACGGGACTCGATTTTTAATTTTCTTTCATTTGTTTCGAGTAAATCCAGAAAAGCCTCTAATCTGGTTAAAACACCGATGCTGCCTGTCTGTTCGTCGCACCCCAGACGGAGCCAAGGAACTCCTCCTTTTAATTTCATTATAACGTTGGCAGCAACAATTTGGGGCAAGCAATTAAAAGGAAAAAGTTCAACAACTCCATGACAAGTTTCTTTTCTCTTGGCTTTGGCTTCCAGCGTCTCTACCATAAGACCGACAGTATCATCGCTATGGCCGCCGGCATCATGGCTTAAACCCCCTTTTCTGGCCAACTCTTTCATCTTATGGCGTACGGGAATGCCATAATACGCTAAAATAAATCTTGCAAATCTTGAAATAGTCAATTGGAAGCGCGGCGTATAATGGCCGAGTCCGACTCTTTTTTTGGGATAAAATCCCCTTCTCGCTATT
>JAUSLA010000060.1 GCA_030646565.1 bacterium | reverse complement strand
CGGGGTTTCCGAAATATTGGACAACGGAGCAAGTTATTCAATCACTGTCTTACTGGGTGTTGATTGCAGCGCTGCTAATTTTTGCGTTAGGTCAGTTGGTACCTATAAAGGAATCAAAAGAGCCATTGAAGCAACGTACTAGTATGGCAAAATCCGAAGCCAAGCAAAGAATAGAAAAGCTTAAAAAGGTGATTAACCATCACCGCTATTTGTACCATGTTTTAAACAAACAGGGTATATCGGATGAGGCTTTGGACTCTTTAAAGCACGAGCTTTATAAATTAGAACAGCAGCATCCGGAATTCATCACCCCTGATTCTCCCACTCAAAGAGTGGCCGGGGAGTCGTTAAAAGAATTCAGGAAAGTGGCGCATAAAGTTCCTATGCTTTCTATTGAAGATGTTTTTTCAGAAAAGGAATTGGAAGATTGGCAAGAGTATCTAAAGCGGCTTGCCCCCAATCGCTTTTCGCAAAAAAGTGGTAAGGGGGTTGAATATTTTGCCGAACTTAAAATTGATGGTTTTGCCATCTCTTTACTCTATAAAAACGGCGTATTTGAAGCTGGCTCAACGAGGGGTAATGGCATAACAGGCGAAGATGTGACTCAAAACTTAAAAACCATCGAGAGTATCCCCTTGAGATTAGAACTGCAAGGCGGCATATCGACTAGGGAAACAGAAGAGAACTTAAAAAACCTAATTAAAAAAGGCGAAATTGAAATAAGAGGAGAGGTCTATATGGGACAAAAGGCCTTTGAGAGGTTTAACAAAGAACTTGAGAAAAGCGGCAAAAAGACCTTTGCTAACCCAAGAAATCTGGCAGCAGGTTCTATCAGGCAGTTAGATCATAAGCTGGTTGCTTTGAGACCCTTAAGGTTTTTAGCATACGATATAGTTACCGATATAGGCCAAGAGAAACATTCAGATGAACACGAAATCCTCAAAATTTTAGGATTTAAGGCAGACCAGGGCAGGCTCTGCGAAAATTTGGCAGGCATCGTAGAGTTTTGGAAGGAGATCGCTAAAAAAAGAGAAGGGCTGCCTTTTCAGATTGACGGAGTGGTGGTGAATGTGAACGATAACTCGCTTTTTCAAAAATTAGGGGTAGTTGGAAAGAGCCCAAGAGGAATGAGAGCTTTTAAATTTTCGCCAAAACAAGCCACTACTAAAGTTTTAAGCATTCAAGTGCAAATTGGGAGAACCGGAGCTGTTACTCCGGTGGCTCATTTGGATCCGATAGAGGTGGGCGGTGTAACTATTACTCGAGCGACTCTTCATAATGAAGACGAAATTAAAAGATTGGGTGTAAAAATAGGCGATACGGTAATCGTCGGCAGAGCGGGAGATGTAATACCCGACGTCATTAAAGTTTTGCCGGAATTAAGAACCGGAAAAGAAAAAAATTTTGTTTTTCCCAAAAATTGTCCTGTCTGCAACAAAAGATTAATAAAGCCGGACAAAGAGGTTATTTGGAGATGTCCCGATAAAAATTGTCCGGCAAGGAAAAGAGAGAATTTTTATCATTTTGTTTCAAAAAAGGCGTTTGATATTGACGGATTAGGCCCCAAAATTATTGACCAATTAATGGATGGCAATTTAATTTCTCAAATTCCCGACATTTTTGAATTAAAAGAAGGAGATTTGTTTCCCTTGGAGCGGTTTGCCGAAAAATCCGCCAAAAATTTGATTGAAAGCATTCAAAAAAGCAAAGAAATTTCTTTGAGCCGTTTCATTTTTTCCCTTGGCATCCGTCATACCGGCGAAGAAACAGCTGTTGCTTTGTCCAGCCATTTTAACGACATCGTTCAATTAAAAAACGCCTCGAAAGAAGAACTAAGAAAAATTTCGGATATCGGAGAAAAAGTTTCAGAAAGCATTTATAATTGGTTTAGGTTAAAACAAAATCAAAAACTGATTGAAGATTTAATTTTAGCAAGAGTCAAGATTTTGCCTCCGGAAAAAATAAGCAAAAAATTGGCGGGAAAAACATTTGTTTTAACCGGCAGCATGGAAACAATGACGCGCGATACGGCTAAAGAAAAAATTCGGCTTTTAGGCGGCGATATCTCTGAATCGGTTTCAAAAGAAACCGACTTTGTTGTTATCGGCAAAGAACCCGGAACTAAATTGGAAAAAGCCAAAAAAATTGGCGTTAAAATAATTGATGAAAAAGAGTTTCTTCAATTCCTAAAATAACCCTGTTTAACATGGAATGTTAAACAGTTAATTACGATG
>JAUSLA010000038.1 GCA_030646565.1 bacterium | reverse complement strand
GTTTTAGACCGAGCCAAGCAGGAAGCATTGAAAATGGGCGATGAATATATCTCGGTTGAGCACCTGTTTTTAGCCGCCCTAGACACCGAAACAAAGGCCAAGGAGGTTTTAGACAAATCCGGGGTTTTACAGTCCGGCGGCAATTCAGCTACTCTGGAACTCGGCAAGCTTGATTACGAAACAGCCCTAAAAGAGCTGGCTAAAATCAGGGGAGGGCAGAAGATTACCGACCCGGAACCGGAATCAAAATACCAGGTAGTTGAAAAATATACCAGAAACTTAACCACTCAAGCCCTTCAGGGAAAACTGGATCCGGTTATCGGCAGAGAAAACGAAATTAGAAGATTAATGCAGGTATTATCCCGAAGAACGAAGAACAACCCGGTTTTGATAGGAGAAGCGGGCGTAGGAAAAACAGCCATTGCCGAGGGATTGGCCCAGAAAATCGTATCAAAAGACATTCCGGAAAGCTTAAAAGATAAAGAAATTATCGCTTTAGATTTGGGAGCTTTGGTGGCCGGCACTAAATATCGGGGAGAATTTGAAGACAGGGTAAAGGCCCTGTTAAGAGAACTCCAGCGGGCCGCCGGCAAATATATTTTATTTATTGACGAGCTGCACACTCTAGTCGGAGCGGGAGCGGCGGAAGGCTCTATCGACGCTTCAAATCTGCTGAAGCCTGCTTTAGCCAAAGGAGAATTAAGGGCGATTGGAGCTACGACTTTGAAAGAGTATCAAAAGTATATTGAGAGAGACGCGGCCTTGGAAAGAAGATTTCAACCGATTTATGTTCAAGAGCCTGCGATAGAAGACGCCATCGCTATTTTGAGGGGGATTAAAGAAAAATACGAATTGCACCACGGAGTAAAGATTACAGATTCCGCCTTGATCGCCTGCGCCCAGCTGGCGGCAAGATATATCACCGATAGGTTTTTGCCGGATAAAGCCGTTGACTTGATGGACGAGTCAATGTCGGCTTTAAGATTGGACATCGAGTCTTCGCCTGCCGAGCTTGATAATCTTAAAAAAGAAATTCAGCGGTTGGAAGTGGAAAAACAAGTTTTTAAAAATGATAAAAAGCAAAAGGCTATTCCGCGCCAGTTGGCCGACCTGAAAGAGAAGGCCAAGGAAATTGAAGCGAAGTGGAAATCGGAAAAAGAAATAATTAACAAAATAAGGAGTCTCAAAAAGGGACTAGAGGAATTGAGATTTGAGATAGAAAGGGCGGAAGCCGACGCCAGCTTGCAAAAGGTTGCCGAGCTAAAATACGGGAAAATGCCCCAGCTCATGAAAGACCTGAAAGCTGCGGAAAAAAAGCTGGTGTCTTTCCAAAAAGACCGCCCCATTCTTAAAGGCGAGGTCGGGGAGGAAGATGTGGCTAAAATCGTCTCCCGTTGGACGGGAATTCCCGTAACCAGGCTGCTGGAAGAAGAGGCAAAAAAGCTTGAGAAGATGGAGGATGTTTTGGAAAAAAGAGTTATCGGGCAGAAAGAAGCAATAACAGCTATTTCAAACGCCATCCGGAGGGCGAGGGCCGGCATTTCAGAGGAAAACAGGCCCATGGGTTCTTTTATGTTTTTGGGGCCTACCGGAGTCGGCAAGACCGAGACCGCAAGGGCTTTGGCCGGATTTTTATTTAACGACGAAAATTCTTTGATCAAGCTGGATATGTCGGAATATATGGAAAAGCATACCGTTTCCAGGATGATCGGCTCGCCTCCAGGCTACGTCGGTTATGAAGAGGGAGGCCAACTGACGGAAAAGGTCAGGCGAAGGCCTTATTCCGTAATTTTGCTTGAGGAAGTTGAAAAAGCTCATCCGGAGGTTTTTAATATTCTGCTTCAAATTCTTGAAGACGGCAGGCTCACCGACGCCAAAGGAAGAGTAGCTTCTTTCAAAAACACCATTTTAATTATGACATCAAATGTCGGTTCGGAAATCTTAGCCAAATCAGCTTCTCTGGGATTTATCGGAGGAGACGAAAAAGAAAGCGAAAGAGAATCTTTGAGGGAAAAAGTAATGGGGGCTTTGAAAGAAAATTTTCGACCGGAGTTTTTAAACAGGATTGATGAAATCATCATCTTTAATTATCTTGGAAAGTCGGAGGTGAGGGAAATAGTGGAACTTCAGCTCCAAAAAGTAGCCAATCGTCTTTGGAATAAAAAAATAGAAATTGAAATAAGAGAAAAAGCAAAAGAGTTTTTGGCCGGCAAAGGTTTTGATCCCGACTTGGGCGCCAGGCCCTTAAAAAGAGTAATCCAGAGAGAGGTATTGGATCCTCTTTCCTTGAAGATAGTTGCCGGCGAAGTCAAAGAAGGAACGAGAGTGATTGTTGATTTTGAAGAAGGAAAAATTATTTTCCAAATTCCCAAAAACTTAATAAAAACTCATCTCTTTAGAGAGAAAGTCGCTATTTAAACATTGTGGGCAAGAATATCTTTAAAATTTTAGCTGTTTTTATTCTGGGAATAGCCGGCGGGATTTTTGGCGTCCAGATTTTGTGGCCTTATTTCGTGGAAAGGCCGCTTTTTTTTCAATACAGGCTGGAGCAGAATCCGGTCTACATAACCGAGAGAAAACAAATCACTATCCAGGAGAATACCGCCTTGAAAGATGCGGTTGAAAAAGTTGAGAAAACGGTAATCGGGGTGAGGACTAGGATTGCTGAAAACGGGAAAATTCTGGAGGGTTCAGGCTTAATCATCACTTCAGACGGATTAATAGTTACCTTGGCTGATTTAGTTCCTCAAGGTTCTTCTTTCAGCTTCTTTGCCGGCGGGAAGCCTGTTTCTTTCCAAATTTTAAAGAGAGATTCAGAAAGCAATTTGGCTTTGGTAAAAATCGGGGAAACTGGCTTGCCCACTGTCGGCTTTGCCAAGCCAGACACCATGAAGCTGGGAGAGAGAGTTTTTTTAGTAGGGGTTGTTTTTAAAGACCTGGCCCTAGCCACGTCTACGAAAATTTCTTTTGCGGTAAACGAGGGGATTGTCAAAAGTTTTGACAAGAACTCAATTGAAACAAATATTTCCGAGAAAGAGAATCTAGCCGGCAGCCCGTTATTTAATATAGAGGGCGAAGTCTTGGGGCTAAACACAATTTCTTTGGAAGGCAAGATTGTCGCCATCCCCGTTTCCAAAATTAAAAACTTCATCGGGTTTTAAAGAGCTTTGACATAGGCGAGCAAAAGCAGTATAAGAGGATTACATATTGTCCTTTGTTAATTCAAATACCCGAGCGAAGCGAAGGGTCAAGAAGAGATTTATCTCTTCGCCTAGGAAAGAATAAAGAGAAGGAGGTAATATGGTCAGAACGGAAACAGAGATAGTGGCCGAAGTCGCGAAGCTTCTTTGC
>JAUSLA010000047.1 GCA_030646565.1 bacterium | reverse complement strand
CGCCACAGGTATGAAGTGAATAATGATTTTAGGGAAAAATTGGAGAAAGAAGGAATGATAATGGCGGGAGTAAATCTTGAAAGAAACCTGGTGGAAATAATTGAATTGCCCCATCATCCTTTCTTTGTCGCCACCCAATTTCATCCTGAATTTAAATCAAGGCCTTTAACTCCCCACCCTTTGTTTAAAGAGTTCATTAAAGCCGCAATAAAAAAACCGGGAAGGATGACTCCCCGGTATAGATAATTTATTTAAGCTAACTTTTTAGGAAAACCAATCTCCAATTCAATTTCTTCTGGGTCAGTAACGACAGAAAGAATTTCGGCTACTGATTCAGGGCCTCCCGAGTCTTCTTCAATCAAACGGCCATGATTTGCCGCAATGATAGCCAATAGGCCTCTGTCTTTTTCTGTCTCGGGGAAGAGCGTAATGTTTACCCATCCGAATTGATCCGAGACAATGTCTCGCGCATACACTTTCACTTCTGCTTTCACTTCTATCTCCTTTCTAGTTTGTAGGCGATGAGGACTCTGTCCTCATCTTGACCTTCGTCTCGCACCCGAGCGTAGCGAAGGGTAAAGAAGAACGAACGTTCTTCGCTTCGCGGGATTCATAGGCGAAGAGAACTGCGTTCTCTTCTTTATTCCATCCCGCTTCGCGGGATTCATGCTTGAAGCTTTCGTTCAACTTATCAATTTCTTTATTACGCTTTTCTAATTGTTTTTCGTCGAGCCCATGTTCTATCCTCAAAAATTTAGTGTGATCTGCAATTCCAATATATTGATATCCGATATCAATAGATGCTTTTGCCATGTCGGCAATTGAATTTTCTCCGCCATCCCAATCAGAATGGCAGTGCAAATCGCCCTTAATATCTTTGTATCCAATAATTTTTGGCAACTCCTTGGTCCTGCCCTGAGCCTGCCGAAGGGCGGCTTCTATCTCTCCCTGGTTCTCCCGCAGTTCGGGCTCCACCCAAACAAGGCCAATGGCCTTATAAATTCCGGCTTCGTCCCATCCGGCAATTATTTTATCCTTGCGGAATAATCCATATTCTGAAAGCTTTAATCCCTTGTCCATAGCGATTCTTCTGATAGCAATATTATGCTCTTTGGAACCCGTAAAATACTGAAGAGCGGAACCATAACTTTTTTCCTGAACTGCTCTTATGTCCACATCAAAACCGTCTTTCATTCGCACAGATGACTTTGTGGGGCCTTTAGCCCAAATCTTAACCACGCCGGGCAGAGAAACAAAAAAATCCATAACTTTTGTAGGATTTTTTGTTGTTACCAAAATATCAACATCACCGATAGTTTCTTTCATACGCCTTACGGATCCTGCTACGCTTGCCTGCTTTACCTCTTTTAATGTTTTAAGTTTATCTAAAATTATTTTTACTTGAGGAAAAATCTCTCCCAGTAAAAATCTGCCCTTGCTTCTTTTTAAAAAGATGATGCTTTCTATAATATTTTTCTCCGTTTTTTCTCCAAAGCCGAACAATGGAGCGATTTTATGAGATTTAGCCGCTTTTTCCAAATCCTTTAAATTTCTGACGCCCAATGTCTGATACAAAACTTTAGCTTTTCTGGGCCCCACGCCCTCGACAGAAATTATTTCCCCTAAATTTAAGGGCAGCCGCTTTTTAAATTGCTCGTAATATTTCATTTTCCCGGTTTTTAAATACTCTTCAATTCTCTCGGCGATGTTTTTCCCAACTCCGGAGATTTCCTCAAGAGCTTTTATCCCGCCTCTTTTATAAATATCACTCACATCTTCCTCTGTTGTTTCCAAAGCAGTAGCCGCTTTTTGGTAAGCGTAAGGTTTAAAAGGCACCGCATCCATTGCTAAATAATCGGCTATTTCATAAAATATCTTGGCTAATTCCTGGTTGTACATATATCAAGTCCTACTTTGCAGGACGAGTGGAAAATAAGATTTATCTTCTTTGACCGAGTTCGCCTTCGGCGAACGAAGGTGGAAAAGAAGATTTATCTTCTTTGACTATTATATCAAAACCCCGCCCTTTTGGAAAAGGGCGGGGTAAAATCTGCTCGGGATAGAACGAATTTTGAATCCCTTAAGAAAATTCTTAGTTTGATAAATTAAAATTATTTTCTACCGGGCTTTGGTGGAGGAGCGCTGAAATAATTGAGCAATCCCTGATAAAGAGCGCCAGCTTCTTGAGTTATTCTCTCCCCGATAAGCACAGACTTACTATCACAAACTTGGGCTGATGTTCCATTAAGATATTGTGTAGCTTCCCAATCATTGGTAATATAATAGGCCTCGGTTAAAGCGGAAACCAAATGACCGTAAACTGTCATTCCGTAACCGCCGTGGTCTAAGCCCTCATTATTTCCAGTAAGTGGCGCTAAAACCTCAAGTAAAGCTTTAGCCAATGGTATGTCTTGCTTTTCATTATAAATCACCATTGTGCCATCATGGGCAGGGTCAGTTGAGCCATTGTGATGAACCGAAACCAAGACATCGCATTTTCTGCCGTATAAACTCTTGCACTCCTCTATTGCCATGTCCACTCTACTTTTTCGACTGGAAATAGTTTCATCACATTCTCGCGTTAAAACTACCTTTACTCCTACGGTAGGATCTTCCAATTTTTGTTTTAAAGCATAAACCACTGCCAAATTGACATCCTTTTCATAAATCTGGGCATCTTTGCCAGAGTTTGCCGGATATTGCGCTCCTATCTCATCTCCGCCATGACCCGCGTCAAGAGCAATGAGTTTTCCTGCAAGCGGATTCTCGG
Organism: bacterium; assembly: GCA_030646565.1. Classification (GTDB taxonomy): domain Bacteria; phylum Patescibacteriota; class Minisyncoccia; order Minisyncoccales; family RBG-13-42-11; genus JAUSLA01. The sequence goes on along the minus strand of JAUSLA010000047.1, from coordinate 23,569 downwards.
CAGAAATTACTCCTGCTATAACTAAACTGATTGCCACCAATGGAGCCAAAATTATTAATCCAATTTTTATCTTTCCCATATTTTAATTTTTTGTTAAATTTAAGAATCGACCTTTATTTGGTTGAGTAGATTTCTACTAATTTTATTCTATTTTAATAAATCGCCTCGTCAATTCTTCGACCCGGCTCAGGACAAGTTAGATAGATAAATAATTTATTTTTTTTATTCTGTAAGTTGTCTTAATGGGAGAAGAAATGAGAATTTCTTCTCCAACCTTATGGCCTAATAGGGCTTTGCCCACAGGCGAATCATTGGAAATTTTTCCCTTTGAAGGATTTGCCTCCAAGGAGCCAACGAGAGTAAATTCATCCCTTTGACCGTCCACGTCAACCAAAATTGTGGCCCCTAAATTGACAGTATCTTGCTTGTCCTTGGGAGGCGGCTGGATCAAAGCGATATTCTTTAAAGTATTTTCAAGTTCGGCCAATCTGATTTCTAAAAAACTTAAATCCTCCTGAAAGGCAAGGTACTCGGGGTTCAGCTCTTCGGAATGCAAAACCTTAGGAGATTCTCCGTTGGTTTTGGCGAATTTAAGCGCCTTAAGGTTTGCATATTCTTTTTTCAGTATTTCCAATCCCTCTTTGGTTAAGTAAAACTTTTTTTCTGCCGTCATTTATGATTCCCGCGAAGCGGGATGAATGAAGAAGAGAATAGGATTCTCTTCGCTTTACAAAATCCCCCTTTTCCTGGGGGATTAGTTAATTACAATCTTATAATAACTTTTAATCCCCCTTCAGTAAATCATTTTAGTAAAAGACCAGGCAACAATATTATAAACACATCCTAAGACAGGAATGTAGTTTTTGGTTCGTAATTTTTGCGTGTGTTTTTTTAACATTGGAATTAAATAGGAAAAAATTTCAATCAGCAGTGAACTTTAGAAAACTTACTAAAACTATGCTTTTCCTTTGTTTTCTGAAGTTTTCTCTTGACACGGCTTATTTTATCAAACCAAGAAACCCTGTCAAGGGCCGAGTCTCACTTATGGGACGAGCACAGATGAAGACGCAGTCTTCATCGCCTACTCAAGCGAAGCGAAGGGTGAAGATGGAAAAGAGGGCGAAGAAAACTGCGTTTTCTTCTTTACCCTTCGTCCCTCTTTGCGGGACTCGGGTGAACGAAGTTCTCTTTGACTAAATAATCGGCGGATTCCACCCCTTTGGTATTATTGGCAATTCTCCCACGCGCACCTCAATATGTTTTACGCCCGGCACCACCCTTATTTCTTTTGCTATAAAGTTTTCTATATTCTCCAGATTCGGAGTGGCAATGCTTACCATTAAATTATATCTTCCCGATGTTTTAACTAAATGATAAACCAGGGGAGACTTTTCAAATTTTTCTATCAAGCTGGAAATTGTTTTGCTGTCTGCTTCAATTTCAATATGGGCTGAAACCGAATGGACTTTCTCCATACTTAACAAACCCTGTATTTTCAGCACTCCGTCAGCTATCAATCTTTCAACTCTATTTTTAATTCCCACCGGGCTCAAGCCGGTCCCCTTGGCAATCTCCACAAAAGACATTCTGCCGTCGTCTGAAAGCGACTGGATAATTTTCAAATCCACCCCGTCCAATCTTTCCAAGCTCCAGGGAGCGTGGGCGGAATACCCCTCAACGGAAAAATCAGCTAAGCCTGTTCTATCGCACAAAACAGCAAATTTTATTTCTTTGATTTTTAATCTTTCCTTCTTAGCTCTCATCGCCTCCTTGGCTCTCTTGAAGGTTTTGCCGGAAACTATATCATTGTCCACCAGCAGAACTTTTCTCCCCAAAACCTTTTCTTCGTCTAACCCCGCGCCGTTGTCATCCATATTCGCAAAAGTTATGTTCTGGTTTATCTGAGAAATCCACTGATGAAGCCCTATGCCATAAAAAAATCCGTCGTCGCCCACAGCGACAATACATCCTTTTTCTTTACCAAAGAATTTTTTAACATCTTTCCCGATACCGTCTATAAACTTCTGAATAGGTCTTAATTTTAGAAAATTATCTGGCATTTTTTTTCTTAGCATAATGGCTAATTATAGCATCCCTTATTTGGGGCGACAAGACAGCGAGCAAAAAATCCACCTTATCATGCTGTTTGCCCGGCAAAAATTCATAATCCTGGAAATTGCCGTCTTCGTCCACGGTTAAAATTTGGCAGCCCGCTTTTTTGGCAATAGAAAACCCCGGATCTATTTCCGAACGAGGTTCGTTAAACATAATGTAAGCATCTACAAGACCTGCGGCCAAAAACGCGTAAATAAATGAACCCCCCTGAGGATAAAGCAGAGCTTTGGGATGGAGAGTCCCGAGCAGGTCGCTAAAAATATCTAAAAATTTTAGAGAATACTGAGAGCTCATCATATAGCTTGCCAAAACAACCGGCTCTTCAAGGGTTTTTCTTTCTGACGGAAATATCGGGCTTTTTTTATTTTTATTGATGTCTATTAAATAATTGCCGCTGTCTTCGGAAATATAGAGCTTTTCGTTTAAGATATCGGCGATGCCGCACATGATAGGGTTTCTTTCTTTATCAAAAAAACTTAAAACGGCATACCAATTATGCTCAAATCCTCTTAAAAAAAGAACGGAGCCGTCAAAAGGATCAATAGAGCCGTAAATTTCGGGGTCTTCTCCCCCTGTTTTTATATCTCTGCCGTCTGGTTCCGTAAAAACAGTCGCTTTTATGTTGCGCTTTTTCAAAAGCTTTTCCAGAATTTCCTCTCCCACCCTGTCAATTCCAATTTCAACATCTTCCGGCCTATTGATCACGTCTCCTAAAACCTCTCTGCCATTTTCATTGGCTGCTTTCTTCCTTACTTCTTTTATGGTTTCCGTTAAATGCTCGATTAATAAATTTTTAATTTTTTGAATATCCATGAAATGCAATTCCAATTTTAGTTTCATTTTTGGATCTCGTCAAGGGCTTTGATGAGTCGTTCCGTATCTTTTAAGGCCCCTATACTTACCCTTACTGCTTTTTCTCCGTTTGGCGCTAATTTTGGCCTTACTAAAATACTTTTTTCCTTTAAGTTTTCAATAATTTTCTCTGAATCAGGAAATTTTAATAATAAAAAATTAGCTTTGCTTGAGTAGAAAAAAACTCCTTTCTCTTGTAAAAAAGCTTCGAGCTTTGGCTTTGACTGCTCCATTATCTCTTTGACGTATTTTTCCATATATTCTATATCCTCCAAAGCCGCCATTATTGCTGTTTTGGCAAACATATTAACGTCATAGGGGCCGCGAATCTTTAGAAGCTCCTGGATATTCTCCTCTCTTGAAAGAACGTACCCTGCTCTGGCTGAAACCAAGCCAAAGGCCTTGGCAAAAGTCCTTACAATATAAAGGTTGTCGTATTTTTCAATTAGGTCCTTGGCTGTAATTTTTGAAAACTCAAAATAGGCCTCGTCGTGCAAAACTGCGATTCCTTTTTCCTTGGCTTTTGCCAAAATCTTTTCAATTTCTGAAATTGGAGTAGCAATACCAGTAGGATTATTCGGATTGGAAAAGATTACCAACTTCACCTTTTCTTCATCCAGTAAATCTAAAATCTCATCTACGGGCAGATTCCCCTCCTCTTTATATCTTGGCTCTAAAGTCTCGGCCCCTTGTATACCGGCTGATTGATAATGCATGGCAAATTCAGGAAAAGGAATGATAACCTTGTCGCCTTCATCTAAATAAGCCCGGCAAATAACATCAATTCCCTGGTCGCCGCCGTTGGTAACCATAGCTTCGCCCGATTTAACGCCTGCATATTGGGCGATTTTTACCTCCAAGTCCCCATATTCAGGATAAACCTGAAGCCGGTCTAAATCAATAAATTTTCTTAAGGCCTCTTTTACTTTAGGGCTTGGCGGAGTAGTCCTTTCATTAAAATCCAAAAGCAAGTAATCTCGCTCCCCCCTGCCTTCCAGAGGCGGCTTATAGTGGCTCATCTTTTTAATCCGTTCTTTTACCATATATTTACATTATATAGTTTTTGTGGTAGTTTTTCAAACAGGAGAACTATTCAGCTCTTTAAATTAAGGAGGTAAAACATGACAGACAAAAAAACAATTAGCATTCTCGGGGCAGGAGCAATGGGCTGGGCAATAGCTTACTTAATCAGCTCTTATCAGCGAGGCCAAGTTAAATTATGGGACAGAAGTCCTGAACTTATTTCTTGGGCCGTGAAAACTCGTCAAAACCCAAAGAACTCCAGTCCGGAAATTATAATGCCAAAAGATGTGCTTTTCCTGACTGATTTAGAAGAAACAGTAAGGAATTCTGATTTGGTAGTTTTGGCTGTGCCGTCTTTTGCTGTTCGGGAAATGTGTCAAAAGCTTGCCCGTTTTCCTTTACCGCCAATCTTGATGATATCAAAGGGCATGGAAGAAGAAACTTCTCTTTTGCCTTTTCAAGTTGCGGAAAAAATTTTAGGCAAGAAAGATATCCTGCATCTCACCGGCACAGGATATGGCAAAGAAGTTCACAAAAAAATCCCGACCACAGAAGTATTGGCCTCTAAAGACGAACGTCTTTTGGGAAAAGTTAAAAGCATTCTTGAGACCGACTGGTTGACAATTGAAACCACAACCGATTTGTTGGGCGCGCAATTAGCCGGCGCCTTAAAAAATGTGATGGTCATTGGAATTGGATTGGCTTGCGGTTCAAAAGAAAATCCGGGCCTAAAAGCTAAGTTTATTAAGGAGGGCGTTCGGGAAATGGTTGAATTGGGCAATGCTCTCGGAGCTCGAAAAGAAACTTTCTTTGGCCCGGCCGGAAAAGGAGATTTGGAACTTTCAGCCGATCCTTTAAGCCGGAATTACAAATTGGGACAAAATTTAGCAGAGCAAGGTCTGGACGAAATCTTAGATGGTTTAAAGAAAAAGGGGATTACGGTTGAAGGATTCCATACAGCTCTTGCGGCTCATCTGCTAGCCAAGAAAAAGGGTGTCCTGTTGCCAATTGTTGAGGAGGTCTATAATGTAATCTATGGCGGGAAAGATCCTAAACTGGCTGTCGAAGAATTAAAAAAAGTTGCCTAAAAAAAGTGGGCCTCGCCAAAATACGGCGAGGTTTTTTATTATATTAAACCTTTAGTGCTGGGCAGTTCTTTTAAAATTCTTTTGTCTTTGGAACAAGCAATTTTCATTGCCTTGCCAAAGGCCTTAAAAAGCGACTCTGCTTTATGATGTTCGTTCTCCCCAGATAAAACCCTAATATGCAAAGTCGCTTCTAAGTGTCTAACGAATCCCCAGAAAAATTCCTTTATTAAGTCAGAATCCAAGTCTCCGATTTTTTCTTTTTTAAATTTACAGTCAAAATTTAATAAAGCCCTGCCTGAAATGTCTAATGCTGCCACCGAAAGAGCTTCGTCTAAAGGAAAAACAAAATAACCCGCTCTATTTATTCCTTTTTTATCCCCGAGAGCTTTTTTAAATGCCTCGCCAAGACAAATTCCAATATCCTCAACTAGATGATGTTGGTCTATTTCAACATCGCCCTTGGCTTTAATCTTCAAATCAAAAAGCCCATGTCTGGCAAAATTATCCAGAAGATGATTCAAAAATGGAATAGGAGTTAAAATATCTGTTTTTCCTTTTCCATCAATATTTAACTCTATTTCTATCTCAGTTTCTTTTGTTTTTCTTTGAAAAGAAATCTTTCTCAACATATATTTATTTTTTACCAATAATTTTGTAAAGAAACTCAATTCCTTTGATCCTGTCTAAAACATATTTTCGGAAATACCTTTTTTCCTCTTTCGCGGTTGAGCTGAAATATTTCACCAACCCCCACCAGAACATCACTAAAATATTGGTTAAGGCCCCGTAATATATTTTGTAATCGTCTAGGTCCTTTTCGTATATTTTCTTTGCCTTTTTTAAGAGCTCTTCAAACGTCTTTATTTTTATCGGATTTTTCTGAAAAAGATTACCGCCTAAAATTATCCCCAAATCATAATGAAGCCCGTCTCTGACATTAAAACCGGCATATTCAAAATCCAAAAGATAAACTTTGCCGTTTTTTCCCAATCTTAAATTTTCAAAAATTAAATCGTTATGGGTGGAAATTTTTCTGCTGGGGACTAAATTTTCTTTGGCTGCTTTTTCAATTTCTTCTATTTCTTTAATTCTCTCTTTTGCTATCAATTTATTTATAGAATATTTTTTAGCTTTTTTCTTATATTTTGCCATCTCATCGCGGAAAACGTCGTAGATATTAACGAATTTCACTCCGCTAGTATGAAAAATATGTAAGGCCTTTAATAAGGCGTTTTGAATTTTAGAGTTTTCTAAATCTTTGCCGTCAATATCTTTACCTTCAATATATTCCATTATCATTGTTCCGTCGGGCAGATCAGGATTGACCTCCTCGAGTCTGAATCTCGGAGTCGAAGGCCTAAGCGAAGTCGAAGGGTCAAACTTTTCTTTGGGGGATAAAATATTTTTGCCTTTAAAAATATAAAGAAAACATCTTGGCGTAATTTCCGATAGTTTTTTACATTTAGATACAGCTGTAATGTTTTCGGCTTCTATTCTTCTGTCGACAATATCGGTTCTTTCCCAAGGCAAGCGGACAAAAAACTTATTGTCTTTATATTGGACAATGTAGTTCCTGTTAGTTTGGCCCCCGGCTTTTTTTATTTTTATTGCCTGCGGTTGCCACTCCTTATTCAATTTACAGATTAAATCGATGTCTTCCATTGCCCCTTAAGTTTACCATCTTGAATGATTTCTTGTAAAATAAAAAGCGCCATCGTTTGACAGCGCTCTTGGGATGCATTGTAAAAAATCAATGCAGTATTTTAGTCCTCGAAACCGCGAGACTTAAGATAATCAACCACGGCCTGCACGGTAGTAATGCCCTCAGCATCCTTGTCGGAAATTTCAAGTCCTTTTCCGTTTTGTTTAAATTCCTGTTCTATTTCCATAATAAGTTCTACTAAGTCCAAAGAATCTGCCTTAAGGTCTCTTTCAAAATCAGTGGCCAATGTAATTTCTTGGCCATATGCAATCTTTTCTTCAACTACCCTTTTTACCCTTTCCAAAACCGTTGCCATTTTTTCCACCCCTCTTTAACGTAGTTTGTGCTAATATCAACTATATAGACATTGTTTGATTATGTCAACTATCATTGAGATTGATGATTCGTATTGGGAAAACGGCGGACAGATTTTAAGAACCGCCCTCTCTTTTTCAGCAATAACTAAAAAGCCTTGCCGAATTTTTAATATCCGTAAACCGGGCTTAACAGAACAACATCTTTTAAGCTTGCGAGCTTTATCTTTACTTTGCGATGGGCGGCTGGAAGGGAATTTCCTTGGCTCAAACGAGATAGAATTTTATCCGGACGCAAATTATCAATATCGGATATCAATAAATATTCCGACCGCGGGGAGTATTGTTTTAGTTTTGCAAACATTAATTCCGCCGGCCTTGTGCGCCAAAGAACCAATAAAAATTACTTTTAATGGTGGAGCAACCGATACTTTTTTCTCCCCGACAATTGATTATTTCCGTTATGTTTTTTTGAGAATTTTAGAAAAAATGGGCGCAAAAATAGAAATTGATATTTTAAAAAGAGGTTATTATCCTGAAGGCGGAGCTAAGGCGGAAGTAAAAATTTATCCTTCAGTATTAAAAGGTTTAAAATTAACCGAACGAGGTTCGCTTAAAAAAATTGTCGCAATTTCCGGAGCCGCAGAATCCCTTAGAGATAAAAAAACAGCTGAAAGACAATTGGCCGGGGTAAGAGAAGTTTTAGGGAAATTAAAACTGCCTATTGAAGAAAGGGTTGAATATTATCCAACTCAATGTCCGGGCAGCCAGATTTGCTTAATCGGAGAATTTGAAAATACGATTATCGGAACTGATAATTTGGGTAAATTAGGGGAAAGAGCGGAAGATGTCGGGAAAAAAACGGCTTTAGAATTGTTGAATGAACAAAAAACAAATTCTTGTTTAGACAAACATTTGGCAGACCAAATCCTACCCTACATGGCCTTAGCTTCTGGTAAATCTCAAGCCACTGTTTCTGAAATCACAAATTATTGTAAAGCCAATATTTGGGTGATTGAAAAATTTCTTGGCGGAAAATTTATCGCAGAAAATAACACAATAATCTGGCGCGGAAATTAATTTCCTGCGATTTCTGGCTGAAAATTATTGTTAATTCTAATATTTATCGGAATCACTTCTTTTACTTTGCCGTCTTGCACTAAAACTTCTAATAATAATCCTCGCATTGTTTCTTCTGAAAATCCTTGGTCAAAAACAAAATTTCCGAGAGAATAAGCGACATAGCCCTGCTTGTATCGTTCAATTGGCTGAGCCACATGCGGATGATGGCCCACAACTAAATCCGCTCCCGAATCAACGGCCAAATGGGCAAATCGTTTTTGCTTCGCATCCGGCTGAACTTGATACTCCTCGCCAAAATGCATTGAAACTATCACCACATCGGCTTTCTCTTTTGCTATTTTAATATCCTCTGCTATTTTTTCATCCAACCAGGCAATTCCAGAATCATCCCCTTTGGCCTGCCAATTTTCTGAACCTAAATTAGTATAAGCCAAATAGGCAATTTTTGTGTTTTGAATTTCTTTTATTACTCCTAAACGAACTTCTTTTTCGTTAAACCCGCCGCCAATATAATCAATGCCAGCTGCCCTCAATCGCAAAAAAGTGTCTTCCATAGCTAAACGGCTGTAATCCAAAATATGATTATTTGCCACCGACAAAATATCAAATCCGGCATAAGTTAAGCCGTCAATGGCTTTTGGGTTTGCCCGGAAAGAATAAATACTTCCAACTTTTACTCCTTTGTCAGAAATCGGACCCTCTAAATTACCGAACAAAACATCTGCTTTTTCTAAAACGCCTCTCGTCTTTAAAAAGGGGAATTGCCAATTTCCCTGGCCATACTTATTAACCGCAAACTCCACCCCTCTATCAAGCATTATATCGCCGGCAAAAAGCAAAGTTATCTGTGGCAAGTTTTCATTCCGCTGCAGACTGATAAAAATCTGGGCAGAATATATATTCGTAATATTGTTTTCAAATTTTTTGGTCTCAAAAACAATAAGGCCGCTGAAAAGAGCGGCGAATAAAAGAAAAATTAAAAAGAATCTCTGGCGCATTTTTAACAAGTTAAATGAAAAAGTCCGATTACTTTATCTTGTTCCCCCTCCTCTTCCAACGAATCGTCGTTGATAACATTAAAGGTTTTAGAGGCCTCTTCGGTTTTGTCAATAATAAGTTCTATCCCATTCTCGCGGATAAAATTTTGGGCAGCATTAGTCACCTTGGCAATTCCGGCCTCTCCTGTCCCAATAACTATTGTGTCCGGGTTTTGTTCTACGGCTCTTTTGACATCTTCTACGTCAATAATATGGCTTTCTTTTCTCTGCCATGCTAAAACTTCGTCCGTCCAGCGGACTTCAATATCATGCTCATAGGTTTTTCCGTCAATTATAATTAAACCAAATCTGTATTCTTCTATCATAGAGTTCGCCCAAGGCGAACGAAGATGAAGATGAGGACGCAGTCCTCATCGCCTCCGAGCGGTTATTTTAATTAGAATAGTGTGTCTTGGCGAGTTAACATCTTCGTTGCTTCTTTTGAAAAAATTCTGATTTTGCCAAAAACGCCGTCATACCCCGGTTCTTTAACAACATTTCCTTCTCTTACTTTTATTATACCTTCGGCAATTTCGGGCAAAGTCGCTCTTTCCAATTCTTCCTTGGAAACTGAAAGAAGGATATTAAACTCTGAACCAAGCTTTTCTGTTAAACTATTATACTGCTTTTTAACTTCTTTTGTTCCCGTGTTCCGCCCCAAACTGTCGGCAATAATCTCCTCCAAAGGAACCAAGCTTTTGAAAAGTATGGCGTTCTCCGGCTTAAATCCTTCCGGCCTGTCTGCCAGTTCCTCCACTCTGTTTAACACTCCGATAGTCAGAGGCCTTGCGCAAACAGGACAAATCCCGTTATATTTTTTTGTCTCTCGGGGCGACAATCTTACCTCGCAGTTCCTATGGCCGTCAAAATGATATTTACCTTCTTCCGGGAAAAATTCAACTGTGTATAAAAACTTCTTGGGGTCTTTTGATTTTATCGCGTCAATTATAGCCGAATAACTAAGTTCTGCGTCAAAAACATTTGCCTCCCTGCCTAACTTAGCAGGGCTGTGAGCGTCTGAATTGCTTAGCAAGGTAATTCTTCGGCCGTCCGGCATCCTCCAAAGCATTCCGGGATCTGCCGACAATCCCGTCTCGCCGGCAAAAATGTATTTAGAATATTCTTCGAAACATTCCTCTAAAAAGTTAAAGCCAGACTTAGAACCAAACAAAGAAAACCAGGGAGTCATTAAATGCGCCGGCACGACCAGACAATCATCCGAAGCATTCAAAATAATTCTTACTAATTCTTTAGCGTCCAACCCCAAGATCGGCCTTCCGTCAGATTTTAAATTGCCGAGCAAGCCGAGCTGGACATTAATTTTTTCAACCACCTTAAAAGAAGAAGCAAAAATTAGAATATGAACTTTTCTTACCCTATTATTCTTTGTATAGATACAACTAATCTCGCTCGTTAAAATAAAACGAGTTTCACTATCAGAATTTCTTAGCTTAAAAAGGCCTGATTCGGCAGGCGTTAATTTTTCTTTCAATAATTTTAACCATTCGGGATGAGTGAAATCGCCCGTGCCCAAAACCTTAATTCCCTTAATCTTTGACCACTTATCCAAATGCTCCAAATCCATATCTTTGCTCGTTGCTCTGGAATATTTTGAATGAATATGAAAATCAGCGAAAAACTGCATAAAGTATTATTATATACCGAGTCCCGTGAAACGGGACGAAGGTGAAGGGAAGATGAAGCAACAGCTTCATCGCCCCGCCTAAAATTATTATATACCGAGTCCCGTGAAACGGGACGAAGGTGAAGGGAAGATGAAGCAACAGCTTCATCGCCCCGCCTAAAATTATTATATAAAAATTTGAATAATAGCGCCCGAAACAAGAATCAACATCAAAAAGTATAATACAAATGAAGGAACTTTTAAATTGTATTCCGGCTCTCTGTCGCCTAAGGCCTTTGCTCTTTGAAAAATAAGAATGATAATGAGTCCTTCGATTGCCCCAATAATTGTGCCGACAAAACCAATAGTGCCAATAAAGCTCCTAAACCCGATTAAAAACAAGAACAGAGGCGAAAAACCGGAAATAAAACTGGAGATGGCTGGAGAAAATTTAAAATCATAAATGAGTGTATTTCTTAAATAAAGCGCCAAAACCAAAAAAGAATCAGCTAAGGTTATAATGCCGGCTAATGCGCCCAAAAAAATAATTTTTCCCCCCAAGAAAGGAATTAGCCCGGAAATAGCGTCAATGGAAACATTACGGCCAGCCACCCCTATTACCGCGAAAGTAAAAAGAAGATAGAGAAAAATAACGACTGCCGTTGTTAAAATTATTGCTTTTTTAAGGTTCTTTTTTTCTTCCCGGCCCTTGGAAATTTCTAACATCTCCGGAATCGCCGACCATCCGACTAAAGAAAATAAGAGTACTCCAAAAGGAAGAAAGAGATTTTCTGAATTAAAAAATGCAAAATTTGAAATCTCAACCTTTGGCAGAGCGAAAACCAAAGTTAATAAAATAATAAGAAAGAAAAAGCCGTTGCTAATCAACTCGGCCTTGGGAATCAGTTTAGTTTTCCAAAAAATAAACCAGAATAAGATAACCCAGAAAAAAAGAGTAAAGTAAAATGAATTAAGATCTATCCAGGGGGAAAATATAATTTTCAAAAAATCGCCGGCTAAAATAAGATATGCCAAAAGAGCGCCAACTGTTCCAAAAATTACGGAAACGGCAATAAAAATATCGCTTCTTTTTCCCAGATATTTGCGGGAAAAACCAATTAGCCGGTGCTTTCCTTTTGTTCTTAAAGATATCTCGCCAAAAAACAAATGTATCAAAGTGACTAAAATCCCTAAAATAAGAAAATAAAAAAGGCCGGGTAATATCCCGCTCCGAGATATGGCGTAGGGGATTCCAAAAATCCCCGCTCCAACTATCGTCCCTATCAAAATAGAGACAATAAAAATAAAATTTTTAGCAACACCGAACATCGCCTACTGAGTTCCGCAAAGCGGAACGAAAGTGAAGATGAGAGCGTAGCTCTCATCACCTAAAAGGCAGGTATTATATTTAGGATTTTTGAGAGATATACTATTCTGCCTTGTAAACTTTGTAGTCCTCTCTGACTTTCTGGCCAACCTTAAGGCCGACCGAATCGCCTTTCTTGGCTTCCTGCACCTTCTTGTGCTCAACCTCCATTGAGTCAACCTCTTGATTAAAATCGGTTTCTCCGCCGACAATACGGATGGTGTCTCCGACTTTCAGCTTGTCCTTAAGATCAATAACCGCTACTCCAATATTTCCAAAATAATGGCTTACTTTCCCTATTAATTTGCCTTCGGCGTCATTTTTTGGCATAAATTATTTAAAAATTAACTTAAAAAGCCGACCTTTCTCCCCACCGCTTTTTATACTTTCAAAAAGATGTGAGGGGTTGCGCGCTATTTAGAATTATTGTATTTTTCTTTTTTAATCAATTGGATTAATTTAGCCACCAATTCTTTCGGCTCTTTGCTGTAAACAATTTTTTTCTCGCCGCGAAAAGGCCCTTTTGTTAAATCTCTTATTTTATCTGCCGTGCCTCCCGAGCCCTCAAGGACACCGATTGGCTTTTGGTCTTCAAAAGCAATCGTAAATTCGTTTAATGTCCCCATTCTGCCGCAAATTACGATTATTCCGTCGGCCGCCCTTGTCATTAAAAGATTTCTGCCGGCATAATCAAAGCCGGTGTAAACAATAACATCAAAAGCGTCTATGGGCAGTTTGTAGCTTTTAATGTGAGCCTTCTCTGTGGCGGCCGGGGAAAAACCAATGGAAATTCCCTTTGCTTTTTTTGCGCCCTTGGCGGCATAATAAGGAATTCCTGTTGTTGCCCCTGTAATAAGAATACAACCCTGCCGGACAATTTCCTTGCCTATTTCTTCAGCTAATTTTGGAGCGTCTTTGGAACAAACGGTTAGTTGGGCGGCGCCTGACACCGCAATTTTGTATTGCATAATCGAGTCCGCCTTTGGCGGATGAAGATTGAAGATGAGGACAAAGTCCTCATCGCCTTATTACATATTAACACATTAACTCAACTAAAAAAGAGGGGACTCCTCTTCTTTGGTGAGGGGGAAATAGTTCTTGACAAACTTGACTGATACTTAAGTCCAGTTGGACAATAACCAGGTAGCTACTTTTGCCTCCTTTATCAAAAATTATTTGTCCTTAGAGAATTGCATCTCGCATCCCCCTCAATCCTAAGTTTAGTAAAGTAAAAATTTATGTCAACTTATTCTTATCCCCACGTTTTCCACATATCAGGACCCCAAGGCGGGTCTTGATATGTAAAGATGAAGACATAGTCTTCATCGCCCACCGAGCCCCGCTTTGCGGGGCGAGTCGAAGAGCTTCGCTCTTCTTCACCCTTCGCCTGTGGCTCGGGCAGGTAAAGATGAGGGTTTAGCTCTCATCGCCCCAGCTATTATATGCCCCTACTCCGAATCGAACGGAGATCCCAACCTCCGGAGGGCTGTGCTTTATCCGTTAAGCTATAGGGGCGATTTTTTAACTTGAGCGATTAGATAAATATTCTGGCGATTTTCTTTTGTATTCTTGACAATGCCCGACTCCTTAATCTTAAATCCTGCGCTTCTAGTCAAAATAACTAATTCTCTTTCGGAAAAACAATGGTAATATCTATCTGTCTTTTTACCCCACGGATCTAAAATATCTCCAAAATCCAGTTTTGAAAAACCAAAAATTTTCAGTAATGCGTATTTAAAAATCAAATAAAGTTCTTCTGGCCTATGGAATTTCCAGACAGTCAGAATTAAAAACCCATTCGGTTTCAAAATCCTCTTCGCTTCTTGCAAAAATTTTAAACGTAATTCCACGGATGGTATATGATGAAAGATGGCTATACCATAAACCTTAGAAAAACAACCTTCAGGGAAAGAAAGCCGCAGGGCATCGTCTACCAGAAAATTACCCTCAGGGTTGTTCTTTTTAGCTATTTTGATAAGCTTTTCAGAATTATCAACCCCTGAATAATCTGCTCCTTTTTCCTGGAACCATTTGAAAAACCTTCCGTTTCCGCAACCCAAGTCTAATATTTTTTCTCCAACTGCTATATAATTATCAAAAAGAAATTTTATTTCCGACCAGAGTCGTTGCCTTGTCCTTGAAAATTCATCTGAAATCAGGTTATAATCCTCCCTAGTCTTTAGAAGTAAAATTTCAGCATATTGTTTGTTCATGTTAAAAGAAAAAATAACCAGAGAGCTTCTTATGTCCGAAATTAAAACTTCGGCGGATTTAGAGTCTTTTAAGAGAAGTGTTTCGAGAAAATACAAAATACCCTGCCTAACCAATATTGAACTACTGAAAGCTTATCATAAATCTCTTAAAAATAAAACGATTAAAAAATCCGAATTTCTCAAAAATTTGCTGAAAACAAGGCCAGTAAGATCATTGTCCGGGATAGTTAATGTTTCGGTTTTAACTAAGCCCTATCCCTGCCCGGGAAAGTGCATTTTCTGCCCAATTGAGAAAGGCATTCCCAAAAGTTATGTTTCCGGCGAGCCGGCGGTAGAAAGAGCAAAAAAGTTAAATTACGACCCTTATCTGCAAGTCAAAAAAAGAATTGAAATGCTGGAGATTGAAGGCCACCCTACCGATAAAATTGAATTGAGAATAGTTGGAGGGACTTGGAGCTATTACCAAAAAAATTATCAGGATTGGTTTATAAAAAGATGTTTTGAGGCCTGCAATTTAATGTCCCGAGATCTGATCTCTCGCAAGAGATCAGATCTCCAAAACATCCAGAGATTAAACGAAAAAGCAAAACACAGAATTATTGGGCTGTCTGTTGAGACAAGGCCGGATTTTATTAACCCTGCAGAGATAAAAAGATTAAGAGAGTTGGGGGTAACAATGGTAGAGATGGGAATTCAATCAATTTACGATGATGTTTTAAAATTTAATTTAAGAGGACATACCGTAAAAGAAACAATTCTGGCAACAAAATTATTAAAGGATACCGGCTTCAAGGTTCTGTACCAAATGATGCCTAATCTTCCGAGGTCTAGCTTGGTTCGCGATGCAATGATGTTTAAAGAAATTTTTGCTAATCCGAATTTTCAGCCAGACATGTTGAAGATATATCCCTGCGCGCTTTTAAAACAAGCTCCTTTGTATAAATTATGGCAAAAAGGAAAATATAAACCCTATACAGAAAAACAATTAATGCATCTTATCGAATTAATTAAAAAATGTGTTCCGTCTTATGTTAGAATCCAAAGAATTAGCAGGGACATTCCTTCGGGAAGCATAGTTGCGGGACCGGCTAAAATTTCTAATTTACGGCAGATTTTATTAGCAAAAATGAAAAGAGAAGACTGGCAATGCCAATGTATAAGATGCAGAGAGGTAAGGGAGAATTATGACCAGAAAGAAAAAATTTATCTATTTCGCCGAAATTATCAGGCCTCAAGGGGAAAAGAAATATTTTTGAGCTTTGAAAATAAGGGTAGAACAAAACTTTATAGTTTGCTCCGACTAAGAATTCCCAGCCGTTACGAGACCGGGCATCATAATGCTTTTCCAATTTTAGAAAATGCGGCGGTTATCCGTGAAATTCACACTTACGGCCAGCTGTCTCCTTTGGGAGGCCGGGCCTCGTTGACGTCGCCGCAGCATAAAGGACTTGGTAAAAAACTATTAAGGGAGTCAGAAAAAATAACCAAAAAAGAATTTGGCTTAAAAAAAATCGCCGTTATATCCGGCGTGGGAGCAAGGGGTTATTTCCGAGAATCTGGTTATTCGCTAAAGGATACTTATATGATAAAAAATATGTGAACTATTTTTTCCTTGCTTTTAGATTGGAAATCTTTGGCGAAGAAAACTGCGTTTTCTTCTTCATTCCATCCCGCTTCGCGGAATTCATCAAAGATTTTTGATAGATAAATCTGCTTGGAGTTCGAAAGGCTAATTTTCCCTTTTTAACCCTCTTGGAAGAATAATCCTTCATTGACCGAGTCCCGCAAAGCGGGACGAAGGTGGAGATGAAATTTATTTCATCGACCGAGTCCCGCAAAGCGGGACGAAAAGAGTTTATGGATTATAAGCCGCGGGAAACTCTGATCAATCCGGAACAGGGAATAATTTCTATTCCTTGTTTTTCCAATTCGTCCAAAAATAGATTTACCCCGATTGAATCAGATGATATGTGGCCCGCAATAACAACATTAACGTGAGCCTTTTCCGCCTCTTCCCTATGCTTTTCAGAAATGTGCATAGCAATGACAGTGCCTGCTCCGGCTTGAGCCAATTTTTCATAAATTTCCGGAGATCCTTCTGTTCCTCCCGTTAGTTCCGTCAAAACAATTTTACCGGCCCGATTTTCTTCAGACCCCACGAAAATTTGAGGGCCAGCTCCTATGGAGATAGCTTCTTTATACTCTGGAATTTCTTTTAGGGAAGAAACTATTTCTCCAACCGTTTCAGGCTTATCATTTTTGAGTTTTGCATCAACAAATTTTGCCACCAAATTATCGCAAGGCGTATGAACGCACATAAAGGGCAAATTCAAATGCCGGGCAGTATCCACCGCTCTATTATGGTTTGAAGGAGCAATGCCCCTGGCAACTTCCTCTATTCTTTTTTGTAGTAATTTCTCTGCGACATTAACAGGTACTCCATACTGCGCTAAAACATCAATCTGAAGCCGCATAACATCATCAAGCCCGGCCAAGGCCTTTCCCCGCGGATGGTGGGAAATGACCAAATCAATATTTCCAAGCTTCTCCGCCAATAATAATTCTTCTCCGTCGATATCAATGCCGACTAGAATTCTTTTTACTTCTTTTTCTGGATCTCCAAACAATATTCTGGTGTCTGAAAATGGATTTTTCAATCTTTCCAAATCAAATTCCGATTTTTTTTCATCTTCCATTTTCTGATATTTTTCATTCAGTTTTGTAAGTTGTTTTTCAATCTCTTTACTTCCTCTGAAATCAGCTTCAATCCCTTTATTTATGGCTAGGTTGTATATTTCTTTTAGTGTCATGTTGAGACGATAGTTTCTTATATAATTCCTGGATTTTATTTTCCTGGCCTTTAATATCTAAAACCTCCCGGCGAATCCGGGCTTTCTCGCGACGAATAAATTTACTGATACTTTTGGGTAACTTATTCTTAGCCATAACCTAAACGCATTTTACGATAATGTCTTTAGAGTTTAGCTTGTTTATTACTTATTGTCCAGCGAATGTCTTTTAATCAATTTTTAGTTTTTGGAATTCTTCTCTAACGATTTGTCTGTCGTCCCACGGGATTTTCTTGCCTCCTTTCAGACAAATCCAAGGCTCGCATCCCTTCCCTGTTACAACTACGACATCTCCGGGCTTGGCTGATTTTAATGATTCCTGGATCGCTTCTCTCCTGTCTAATATCTTTTTTGCTTTTCCAGAAGCGCCGCTCGCCACTTGATTTATAATATCCATAGGGTCCTCGTCGTAAGGGTCTTCGTTGGTCACAATAATTTCACTGCAATATTTAGCCGCAATCTTACCCAAAACCGGTCTTTTCCATTTATCTCTGCCCCCGCCGCAAGCGCCTAGCACGCAGATTAGTTTAGTCGAAGGCAATTTTTGATCAACATTTGGCGAAGAGAACTGCGTTCTCTTCTTTGTTTGTCCGAGTATAGCGAAGGACGAAGAAGAATGGATATTCTTCGACTCATCCCGCTTCGCGGGATTCAATGTTTGATAAACCTGTTCCAAAGCGTTTGGAGTAAAGGCGTAATCTACAAAAACCTTAAAAGGGTCAGAAATCACTTTTTCCATTCTGCCGGGAATCCCTTCAATTTTTTCCAAAGCTTTTTTACAAATTTCCAGGCTGATTCCCTGCGACAATCCAACGCAGATCGCGGCAAGAGTATTATAAATATTAAATTCGCCTAATAATTTTAAATTAAAAATAATATCTCGAACGGAAAAAGAAATGCCGTCGGCTGTTTCTTGGCAATTTAAAGCTTCAATTATTGATATCGGATATCGATAGGATTGATTTGGCGAGAATATTGTGTATCCAATTTTATCTTTGGCCGGAAATTGTAAAAAGTATTCTGCGTTTCCGTCGTCAATATTGATGATGTGAATATTTTTTGCTGCTTGAAAAAGTCTGCCCTTAGCCGCTCGGTAATTTTCAAATCCTTTATGCGCCTCAATGTGTTCCGGACTTAAATTGGTAAAAACGGCTGCGTCAAAGTTAATAAATCTGTGGCGATGCTGGGAAATACCCTCGGATGTTACTTCCAAAATTGCATATTGACATTTTTCGTCTACTGCTGTTCTCAAAAATTTTTGAATCAGAAAACGGCCGGGCATTGTCATCTTTAAATCATTTTTCCATTCTTTTGCTCCAATTTTAAAATTTATTGAAGACAAAGAAGCAACTTTAATCCCTGCCTCTTCTAAAATTTTAGCTGTTAAATTAATTACCGTTGTTTTCCCATTTGTTCCGGTAACGCCAATAACCTTTATTTTTTGAGAGGGAAATTGATACAAAACCGCGGCAAAAAAAGCTAATAAAAAATGGTAAAACCTAAGTAAAGCAGGGGGAATAATTTTTTTGATAATTCTCTTTAACATACACCGAGTCCCGCGAAGCGGGATGAAGGCGAAGACGAGGACGCAGTCCTCGTCGCCTACCAGAGCGAAGCGAAGGGTGAAGACGAGGACGCAGTCCTCGTCGCCTATTTGATTCTAACTTAAACTTGAATAAAGAGGAAACTCGAGGTAAATTTAAGAGTATGTTCAAATACCGAGCGAAGCGAAGTGAAGAAGAGAACGAAGTTCTCTTCGCCTTAACCTCAAAGTTTAAGCCGACGGGTGATCAGCCGTTTGCCATAACTCAAATGGTAAAAAACCTAGAAACCGGAGCCCGGCGCCAAG
Organism: bacterium; assembly: GCA_030646565.1. Classification (GTDB taxonomy): domain Bacteria; phylum Patescibacteriota; class Minisyncoccia; order Minisyncoccales; family RBG-13-42-11; genus JAUSLA01. The sequence goes on along the minus strand of JAUSLA010000047.1, from coordinate 4,454 downwards.
TGCTTTTGGGGGTGACGGGTTCGGGAAAAACTTTTTCAATGGCTAAAGTAATTGAAAAGACTCAAAGACCGGCCCTAATTATTTCGCCCAATAAAACTTTAGCTGCCCAAACATATCAAGAGTTGAAAGAGTTTTTCCCGGAAAACGCTGTTCATTATTTTGTTTCCTATTATGATTATTACCAGCCCGAGGCCTATATCCCTCAGACAGACACTTATATTGAGAAAGACGCCAAAATCAATGAAGAAATTGACCGGCTAAGGCACGCTGCCACCCAAGACCTGCAAAGCAGAAAAGATGTGATTGTCGTCGCTTCTGTTTCCTGTATTTATAATATTGGCTCTCCCAAGACCTATCAAGAAGTTAGCTTGGAGATAAAAACCGGCCAAAAAATTACTAGAAAAAACTTTATTTTATCTTTAACTTCTTTGCAATACCAGAGAAATGACATTGATTTTAAGCCCGGCACTTTCCGTGTCCGCGGCGACATTGTAGAGATATGCTTGGTTACAGGGAAAGAAATAATTAAGGTTGAGTTTTCCGGCGCTAAAATAAGCCAAATATCTGTCGCCATAGTCCAAAATAGTTATTCGTATACCGAAGCTTTAGCTGAGGTGGAGAAGAGAACGAAGTTCTCTTTGACTATTCGTAATAAATTCGTAATTCGTAGGGAAATAAGGTTGTTCCCGGCCCATTTCTGGGTCTCCCCTCAAAATAAAATAGACCTTGCTATTGCTAATATAAAATTAGAGCTGCAAGAACAGACAAATAAACTGAAAAGCAATGGAAATTTGCTTGAAGCTCAAAGGTTAATACAAAGAACAAACTACGACTTAGAGATGTTGAAAGAAACCGGTTATTGCCACGGCATTGAAAACTACTCCAGACACCTGGAATTCAGAGAGCCGGGCAAACCTCCCTATACGCTGTTGGAATATTATCCCAATAACCTTGTCGTTTTTATAGACGAATCGCACATTACTTTGTCTCAAATAAAAGCTATGTCTATCCAAGATCGCATTAGAAAAGAGACATTGATTAAATATGGATTCAGATTGCCTTCTGCCATAGACAACAGGCCCTTAACCTATGGGGAGTTTGAAGAAAAGGTTAAACAGGCAATTTATGTTTCCGCTACCCCGGCTAAAGAAGAAAAAAGCAAAGCCGGCGAAGAATATATTGTTGAACAATTGATTAGGCCGACTGGCCTACTGGAGCCATCAATTGAAATCCGTCCGACCAAAAATCAAGTGAAAGATTTAATTAAAAAAATTAAAAACCGAATCCAAAAAAAACAACGAGTTTTAGTTCTAGCTTTAACCAAAAGATTAGCTGAAGCCGTTTCTGATTATTTAGCAGAAGAAGGGATCAAGGCGCAGTGGCTTCATTCAGAAATAAAAACCATGGAAAGGCCGCAGATTTTAAAAGATTTGAGAGAAGGAAAATACGATGTTTTGGTAGGGATTAATTTATTAAGAGAAGGCCTGGATTTGCCCGAGGTGTCTTTGGTGGCCATTTTGGACGCGGATAAAGAAGGATTTTTAAGGTCGGAGACCACTTTAATTCAAACAATGGGAAGAGCGGCAAGGCATAAAGACGGCCATGTTATTTTATACGCGGACGCAATAACTTTTTCAATAAAAAAAGCTGTTGATGAAATTGAAAGAAGAAGAAAAATCCAGGAAGAGTACAATAAAAAATATAAAATCACTCCTCGGCCAATTATAAAAGAAATCAGGAATTGGCCTTTTGCCAAAGAGAAGGCGAAGAGGACTTCGTCCTCTTCTTCACCTTCGCTTTCGCTACGCGAAAGCTCGGTAAAAGACATTAAAATATTGGAGAAAGAAATGAAAATAGCTGCGAAAAATATGGACTTTGAAAGAGCGGCTGAAATACGCGACTTGATCCTTCAGCTTCGTTCAGGATCAACCCCGAGCCTGCCGAGGGGTTGATAAAAAATGTGAAATGAATTAGTATTATTACTATGCCTATAACAAAGTCAGCCAAAAAAGCTCTTCGGCAGAATATAAGAAGAAAAGTCAGGAATCTTGCGAAAAAGAGAAAATTAAAAGCCCTCTTAAAAGAGGTGAGAACTTTGATTTCGCAGCAGAAGGGGGAAGAAGCAAAGAAACTTTTACCCCAAGTTTATAAAACTTTAGACAAGGCAACTAAAACCGGACTGATGAAAAAAAATACCGCTTCAAGGATAAAATCCCGCATTGCCAAAAAAATAAAAGCTTAGATGTCGCCAATCAGCAAATCCAAGCCGGTTTCAGGGGCAACCTTTCCTGTTTTGATGCTCAAATCTACCTCAAGGATTTTTTGGTAGATTTTTTTTAATTCCAAAAAAGAAAATTTTTTAGATTGCTCATAGCTTTTTTTGACGACAAAAGGATGCAGCTTGCTTTTCTGCGCAATGGAATAATAGGGCGTATTTTTTTCAATGAAATCTTTAACGATTAAAAGATTTCTAAACTGAAAATTAATCATTGAAAGAAGATACAAAGGGCTGTCTCCTTTTTCCAGGTGCTTGTGGAGAAAAGAAAACGCCTGTTTTTTATTTTTCTGGGCTATGGCGTCAATTGTCTTGAAAACATCTGCTTCAATTTTTGGTTTTACCAATAATTCCACATCTTCAACATTAATTTTTTCTTTACCCGCCAAAGTCTCGCCCTTGAGCGGGACGGGTCCGGCTTTGAAGTTTACCAATTTTTGGATTTCGTTGGAGAGCTGCCAAAGATTATTCCCCGTAAAATCGATAAGTTTGTTTAGGGCTTCGGGGCTAATTTCCGAATTATATTTTTCAAATTCCTTTTTAAGCCAGCTTCTTAATTTCTCTCCCTGCAAAAGAGAAAATTCCTGGCATTTGCCTTGTTTTTTAAGAAATTTAAACAAGGAATTGCTCTTCTCTATTTCTTTTTCTTCATAGAGCACAATTATGTCTTTTGAATCTTTGAGAGATTGCAAAAGCCCCAGGGTTTTTTCCTGGTGGCTTTTGTCGGAAAAAAGGTTTTGGAGGACTATTAGCTTTTTCTCTCCGAACATTGAGGATTGCCTGATGTCGTTGCGCAAATCTTCCGCATTAAAATTTTCTTCGTTATAATGTTTTAAATTTAGTCCGCTTTTGTGGATTTTCCTGTAATTTTCAACAATCTCTTTGAGTTTTTGCCGAGACCTATAATTGTCTTTCCCGTAAAGAAAAATGAACATAATCCTACGAATTACGAATATTTACGAATATACGAATATTTTTATAGTTTCTGGCAATTTGGACAGAAGTGAGCGCTTCTGCCGGCGATTTTTATTCTTTGAATAATTGTTCCGCAACGTGAACATTTTTCCCCCTTTCTCCTGTACACTTTTCTTTTTGTGTCATAATACCCTTTCTCTCCTGACGGCCTTCTATAATCAGAAAAAGACTCTCCCTGTAATTTGATGGCTAAGGGCAAAATTGTTTTAATGGCCCTATAAATCCTTAGCAGTTCGTCGGGGGATAGCATTGAAACATTTTTTTGAGGATGAATTTTCGCCCGCCACAAAATCTCGTCTGAATAAATATTGCCAATGCCGGAAATTACAGTTTGGTCCATTAAAACTTGTTTAATCTTGCCTTTTCTTTTTTGCAGAACTTCTTTAAACTTTTCAAAAGTAAAACTCTTATCCAAGGGCTCCGGCCCCAAATAGCCAAGCTCTTTTTGAAGAACTTTGTTATTCTGAAGCTCTACTTTAGCAAATTTTCTTAAATCAGAAAGAGCCAGCATATTTCCATTATCAAGCCGCAGTATTAAATGTAAAAATCTATTAGCCGGATCTTCCAGCGGGCCCTTTTGTAAAACGACCCATTTGCCTTTTTTGTTTTGCCATTTGCCGACCAAAAGGTGGCCGGTCATTTTTTGATGAATTAACAAGGAATTGTTATCTGACAATTCAATAATAATATTTTTTGCCCGCCGCCAAATTTTTTTAATCATTCTCCCTTTTATTCTTTTCGAAAATTCTTGAAAGCTGTCGGGCTTTTTAACTATTTTTTGGAAATCAGACCAAACATCCTCGATCTTTCGACCGAGGATGGCTTTCTTTAACTCTCTGACTGTTGTTTCTACTTCAGGAAGTTCGGGCACCTGCTTCATCTAAACATATAAATATGTAAACATCTAAATAATGCTTAAGCATTCATATGTTAAAATGTTAAAATGATTTTATCTAAGATTATTCTTGATTTTTTCAATAATCTCTCCTGGCGTGAAATGGGCTTTAATCAAATAATCAACCGCCCCCAACTTTAAACCTCTTTCAACGTCTTCTTGTTGGCCAAGATTTGAAAGAATAATCACGGGGATAGCGCTTAATGTCGGGTCGTCTTTTATTTTTGCTAAAACTTCAAAGCCGTCAATGCCCGGAAGTATCAAATCGAGCAAAATCAAATCCGGTTTTTCCGTCTTTATTTTTTTAAT
>JAUSLA010000045.1 GCA_030646565.1 bacterium | reverse complement strand
CTCGAAAATAAACAAAGCCCGAGGTTGTTTATAGAAAGATATGAAATTGGGAGGCCGGGCCTCGATCGTGGAATTATCCACGAGACTAAACAAAAAAAAGTCCGCTATAAAATAGCGGACATACCGGCGTATATATTAACGAACGCCAGCGAATTGACCTACTAATGGATTTTCTTCAGGCTTTGTCTCATCTCTCTGAAGCTGCAAAAGACCGTCTTGAAGATTTTTTAATTCTTCCTCATCAGTTATTCTTGCGCCAATGAGAGCAATCACCAAATCATGATTTCCCTTATTTAACTCCGTTTGAGCCGAAAGATGACTTTGAAGCAAAATTACCAGCAAAGTAATTTCTTCTTCTAGTTGAACTGCTAAAGAAGAAAAGGGCTCTCCGGGCTTTTCGTCTTGAACCTGAAGCGCCTCAAGCCCGGGAGCTATGGAAGACAAAAGTTTCATATAATTTACCACCCTGTCATATTCATTTCTCGCTACCACTAAAAGCGCAGTTAGTTTTAGCTGTTCATTCTGTAAATAAAGATTCGCTGCAACAATAACTTCTTCTTGCATTTCTTGCCCCCTCTTCTGTTTTGATGGAAAAGAGCTGTTCTGCTAATATAGCTCTTTTACAATTTAAAACAAGCTTTATAAAGAGACGAACCAAAAAACGGTAAAGAGAACTGCTGTCCAGGAAATTATGACAAAAATAGCTCCCATATCAATCACATACCGACAAATTCTTTTATCGTTGAGATTGGAATGGCGACGACTCTGCCTTCAGCGTTAATTGTATTTAGCCCCAAAACCTCTCCTTTGATGTTAAAAAGAGGGCTGCCGGCCATAGTGTATTTTTCAGCAATGTTGGTCTGGATGCGGGTTTTGTCAAAAAATCTGACAGTGCCTTCGTTCACAGCTTTTGAAATCCCTTTCTTCTCAAAAACTACGCCAACCAGAAAAACTCTTTCTCCCAGCCTTAAATCGTCTAGATTGGCAAAGCCGGCGGTCTTTAGATTTGATTTTTCAATTTTTACCAGGGCTAAATTATTCTTTAAATCCCTTTTTAGGAGCTGGAAATTTTCAGGATTTCCGTCAATAAAAAAAAAGGAGCTGGCATCTTGAGGCACCAACTCCGCTAAAGTAACAACCAAACCGTCGGAAGTAACGATTAATCCCGAGCCCTCCAAAACTATTCCTGTGCTTTTCTGGGTTTTTACTCCAGCCACTGCCTGCTCCACTTTTTCAATAGCTTGAGTAAGGGCAATGTTTTCCTGCACCGTCACTTGTTTTTGTTCTGTTATGTAAATTGGCGGATTTTCCAAGCCGTATTGATAAAAAAGCGGCCTTTCCACAAAATAAGGCCAGAAAATTTGTTCGGAAAAAATGCCTCCGCCCATTCCAATCAAGAAGATAATGATAATTTTAAAAATGTTTTTAGCCATTATCTGGTTAAAACCTCTTCTTTCTTGGCAACTGGCCTGAATAAATCTTTCTCCGTTCTGAAAACAATTTTATCTTCTTCCCAATCAACAACGACTTTTTCGCCTTCTAAAATTTGGCCGGCCACAATCTTTACGGCAAGCGGGTCCAAGACCAATTTTTGAATTACTCTTTTTAATGGCCTTGCTCCTAAATTCGGGTCAAAGCCGCGTTCGGCCAAAATTTCTTTGGCTTTTTCAGTGACTTTAATCTCAATTTTTTTGTTTTTTAACCGGCCGGAAATCTTTTCCAATTCCAAATCAACGATTTTTTTGATTTCCGGCTTCTGGAGATAGTTGAAAATAATTATCTCATCAATTCTGTTCAAGAATTCCGGCCTGAATTCTTCTTTCAAAGCTTCCAAGACTTTGTCCTTTAACGTCTTTTCTTCCGCTTCCTTGTTCAAAAGAAAGCCGAGGGCTCCCATTTTGGCAATATGTTCAGACCCTACGTTTGAGGTCATAATTAAAATGGCATTTTTAAAAGAGGCAACCCTGCCCTTGGCATCGGTCAGCCGGCCGTCTTCTAAAATCTGAAGTAAAATATTAAAAACATCGGGATGGGCTTTTTCTATTTCATCCAGCAATATAACGCTATAGGGCCGTCTTCTGATTTTATCTGTAAGCTGGCCGCCCTCTTCATAGCCCACATATCCCGGAGGAGCGCCTATCATTTTGGAAACAGTGTGCTTTTCCATATACTCTGACATATCAAGCCGAATCAAAGCGTTTGCGTCGTTAAAAAGAAATTCAGCTAGCGCTTTAGCGGTTTCGGTTTTGCCAACCCCGGTCGGACCCAAAAACATAAAAGAGCCAAGGGGTCTCGCTTCCTCTGAAATTCCTGCTCTTGCCCTTCTGATAGCGCTGGAGATTGCTAAAATCGCCTCGGTCTGGCCGATAACTCTTTTTGAAATAATTTCTTCCATTTTTTCCAGCTTTCTCGCCTCTTCTTCCATAAGCCGGGTCGCTTGTATTCCTGTCCATCGGGCAACAACCTTTGCAACGTCTTCTTCTGCAACTTCCTCTTTCAGAAGCGGTCTTCCTTTTTGGAAAGCGGCTAATTTCTTTTCGGTGCTCTTTAACTCTTTCAAAAGGGCCGGGATTTTTCCGTATTTAAGTTCTGCCACTTTTTCCAAACTGCCTGCTATTTGCTCTTTTTCCGCTTCAAAGCGCAAATCGTCTATTTCTTTTTTGATATTTTTGATTTTGCCAATGGTTTCTCTTTCCGATTTCCATTTTGCCTCAATGGCTTTGACTTTTTCCGCCAAATCGGAAATCTGCCTGGGAAGCTGCTTTTGTTTTGCCGGATTCTTTTTTAAAGCCTGCTTTTCAATTTCTAATTTCTGAATTTCTTTTTTTAATTTTTCCAGTTCAACCGGCTCTGATTCTATATCCAGCCTTAAAGCCGACATTGCTTCGTCCATTAAATCAACGGCTTTGTCCGGCAAAAATCTGTCGGTAATATATCTTGCCGCCAATTCAGCCGCAGCCACCAAGGCCAAGTCTTTTATTTTTACTCCGTGATGAAGCTCGTACTTTTCTTTAATTCCTCTCAAAATAGAAATGGTGTCCTCAATGGTGGGCTCTGCCACATAAATCGGCTGGAACCTTCTTTCCAAAGCCGGGTCCCTCTCAATGTATTTCTGGTATTCTTTCAGAGTTGTGGCCCCAATCGCTCTTAATTCTCCTCTTTGCAAAGCCGGCTTCAATAAATTGGATGCGTCAATCGCTCCTTCGGCGGCTCCCGCTCCCACCAAAGTATGAAGCTCGTCAATGAATAAAATATATCTGCCCGAAGCCCTGTCCAGCTCTTTTAAGAGAGCTTTAATTCTGTCTTCAAATTCTCCCCGGTATTTTGTCCCGGCAACCAAAGCTCCCAAATCCAAACCAATGATTTCTTTTTCTTTCAGGGATTCGGGAACGCTTCCGGAAACAATTTTCTGGGCCAACCCTTCGGCAATGGCTGTTTTCCCAACTCCGGCTTCGCCGATTAAGACAGGGTTATTCTTTGTTCTGCGGGACAATACCTGCATCAATCTTCTTACTTCATTTTCTCTGCCGATAACAGGATCCAATTTCCCCTGCCTTGCCAGTTGAGTTAAATTTCTGGCATATTTCTCAATCACCTGATATTTTGATTCAGGAGCCGGGTCTGTTATTCTTTGGCCGCCCCGTATTTGGGCCAAGGTCTTTAAAACCGTCTCGTAATCCAATTTCCCCAACTCCAAAGATGCAACTCCGCCGCCCGGCTGCAGAAAATTAGCTTTGTCTAAAATTTCTTTTGCCTTGGTTTCAGTATCCAAGAGCGCCAAAAACAAATGCTCAACAGAAATAAACTCGTCGCCCATTTTTATTGCTTCCTGCTTGGCTCTTTCTAAGACCTTTGCCATATCCTGGGTTAGATAAAACTGACCAAAGGTTTGAGGAGTAACAATATTCGGAATTCTGTCTAAATATGTTTTTGTCTTCTTTATCAGCCCTTCTATATCCGCTCCCAAACGCAAAAGTAAATTCAAAACCAGGCCTTCTTCCTGAGATAGCAAGGCGTATAAAAGATGAAGGGCGTCTACCTGCTGCTGACTTCTTTCTTGAGCTAAAGATTGAGCAGATAGAATTGCCTCTTGCGCTTTGTGCGTAAAATTCCCGTTCATGTTTATATTTTAGTATTGTTTTTTTGAAAAAGCAATGTCAATACTGTTCTATCATTCGAGATGGTAAATAAAAAAAGCCCTGCTATATAACAAAACTTTTGAAACTACACGCTCTCTCTCTCAAAAAATTCTTTCAATCTCCAAAATCCACAAATTTTATGGCTTTTGGAGAGCGAAAGAAAATATGCAAATCTCCAATTAACAATCTATTTCATAATCTACTATCTCTTCCTTCTCTGAATCCACCACTTGAATAAAATCAGTGCCGAACTCGGTGAAGGAGGGCAGACAGAGTAGCTAATTCTATCTGCCCCTTAAAACGATGATCAACGCAAGTGACGCGCGCCTGTCCACGTGCATTTCGGCTGGCGGAAAGCCGTGCGAAGTGCAATAAACGCTGGCTGGCGGCGAGATTTCAACGGCTAGACGTTGGGCGCCCTATGAGCCGTTGGACGATGATCATCATACCGGATGGAGATTGCTCTCCAACGCCCTCCGGCGGGGCTAGGTACGACGAAGAAGAGAGTCAATCATGCTGGCCCACGTAGCCACCATCATTTTTTTCTCCTTTCTTTGAACCTATAAAGCAATGATAGCATGTATCTTAAAATCTGTCAAGCCCTTGTTGGTTTTGGATCAGGCGTGTTGAGGTTGAAGGCGGCTGTAGAAATCGCCTATAATCCTCTCTAATGATGGCCGGATTCGTTCGAGCTGGGGGTTGCTCGGGTCGATGACAATTAATTTGCCTCCCTCATCGACATACTCGACTACCACCTCAACCTTATCGTAGAGGCTGGAGAGTATCACGGGAGACAGGGTGAACGTTGAGTTGATATCTGGCTTCCGAAATTTCATGCCGAACAGAACCCAACTCTTCTCAAAAAAAGAGGGCCAAACACGAACCCCTATCTGTCTTACAGGGCCAGTGTCGCGCTGGAGCTCGTCGACAAACTCGTACACTTTCCGTCGGCTTGGTAACCACGGTCCCTTG
>JAUSLA010000043.1 GCA_030646565.1 bacterium | reverse complement strand
TGTATAACTTCTTTACATTGCTATTGACAAGAATTCCTACATTTCCTATACTGGAATCATGCTTGCTAAATTTATTCAAGAACAACGCAAGAAGCGCAATCTGACGCAAGAGTTTTTAGCGTCCGCGCTTAAAATTTCTCGCCCGACCTATATACAGATTGAGCAGGGTAAGCGAGATTTGACCATTACCGAAGCCAAGAAATTGACGGAGGTTTTTGATATTTCATTTGAAAACTTTTTGGAGGGGAAAGAAGATGCGAAAACAATTGTAAATATTGAGAGTAAAAAGAAACAAAAGCAAGAAGCCGGGGACGAGATTCGCATCAGCGTCCCGCAAGAGAAAGCGGAAAAGTTTGAGCAGACGCTTTTATATATTCTCGCAAAAATAGGCGGCAAGCCGAACATCGGACAGACAGTACTCTACAAACTGTTATATTTCATTGATTTTGATTATTACGAAAAATTTGAGAACCAGCTTATTGGCGCCAAGTATATTAAAAATCATTACGGTCCCACTCCCGTCATGTTTGCAAAAATAATTGACCACATGGAAAAAAGAGGAAAAGTTGAGAAGATAAAGAGCAAGTTTTACAAGCACGAACAAACCAAATACTTAGTAAATCCAAACGAGGCGCTTGACTTGTCCGCGCTTTCCGCCCAGGAGCTCGCTCATATTGACTGGGAGATTGATCGCCTCGGTGACTTAACCGCCATGCAAATTTCCGCGCTGTCTCATCTTGATACGCCATGGATTACGGCAAAAGAGAAAGAGATTTTGGAATACGAGCATGTATTTTACCGACCCGAGGAAACTTCTGTAAGGCAATATGAACCACTTTAATGCCCTCGCGGAATTTGAAAAAGAATTTAAACGGCTTTCCAAAAAATATAAAACACTGGATGATGATTTTGAAAAGTTTAAAAAGATTCTGATTGCTGCTCCAACCGGCGTTGGGAAAAATTTTGTTATTATACATTCAACTGAAGTGATAACAATTGTGAAAGCGCGCATGGCTTGCCGTGCGCTTCGCGACAGATCGCTTAGAGTTATCTACGCCTACAGAGAATCTATAAAAACTATTGATTTTATTGAGTTATATTTCAAAGGCGAGCAAGCGAACGAAGATAGGGATCGTATAAAAAATTTTCTCGGAAAATAATTTTATAGACGAAGAAAAGAGCGGAAAAAAGAAATAAAAGAAAAATTGGAAAGCGAGGGGGCTTGATCCCGATGAATTTGACAAGGACGAGCAAGAAGAACTCGCCGACCTTCTTTAATCAAACATGAACACCATCAAAGAATGTTTTGATACAAATTTGCGTGGCAATAAAGAAGAGAGCCGCTTGGCGGCGCGCGCGGTGCGACACGGGGTAATATCGTCCTGTGCAAAAATCAAGTTGATAGCATTAAATTGATTTGGTATTATGAAGGCACTATGAAAACTATAAAATCTATTCTTATTTCGCTTCTATTTATTCCCGTTGTTGCTTTTGCTCATGAGCCGGTGGCGTTGCCCAACGCGGGGCTTACCCCAGAAAGTCCTTTTTATTTTCTTGATAAACTAGAAGAAACACTGCGGGAATTTTTTACTTTTAACCCAGAAGGTAAAGCTCGCCTTCAAATTACTTTTGCCGCCGAGCGTATCGCTGAAATTAAGATTATCTTGGAAACGAAAGGCGTGAATGCTAAAGGATTGGAAGTGGCTCAATCTCGACTTCAGGAGCACTTGGGTAATGCGGCTGAAATTGTTATCAAACAAAAGAACAAAGGAAAAGACGTAAGCGAGCTCGCCAAAAGCATTAGTGAGGATTTTGACGCAAACAAAGAGGCCTTGAAACAGGCATTCAAAGATCAAAAACGCTCACTTGAAGCAAAAGAGGACGAGCTCAAAGCAAAAATTCGCGAGGCAAGACGAGCCGGAAATACCGCTCAAGTTGAAGCATTGCTAAAGGAGCTCGGTGAAATAAAAGCTCAGAAAGAACTCTTGGAGATCAAAGAAGAAGAGCAGGAAGAAGCATTAGAACAGGAAGAAGAAAAGATTGAGAGGGAGATGGAGAAAAAAGAGGATGCGGAAAAAGCCATAAAAGAAGCTGAAGAGGAAAAGCAAGAAGTGCTGGATGAGGCCGCCGAGGAGGGTGTGAGTGTGCCTGCGGAAGCGTTTGAAAAATTTGATAAACTCCTTGCACAAGCCAAAGAACTCTTCACTAAAGAGAACTATGTTGGCGCGAAACAATTAGCCAAGCAGGCAGAAAAAAGCCTTGAAAAAGTAGAAGATGCAATTGAGGATTTAGATGAAGCCAAAGAAGAGGAAGAGGAGCTGAAAGAAGAACAAGAAGAACGAGCGAAAGAAGGAGCCGAGAAAGAAGCCGAGCGCCTGGAAAAAGAGCAAGAGAAAGCTAAAGAAGCCGCTCGCAGGGCAGAAGAAAAACTTCGTGATGCCGGCAACGACGAAGAGGACGACTAGCGTCCTCTTTCGTTTTAGGAATTACTGCTAACTACCAGTAATTCACGATCTTAAACGGAGACCCGCCTTCGCCAAGGCTTCGGACGGGCAAGAATGTTGCCGGGAATATGCCAAATTGCGGTTCGAAATGCGTGAAGCGCGCGGAGCCATAGAATACGGTACCAACTGGAAAATCGTCAAAGAGGCGATTTTTTATTCTCTTCAAATGCTGAGTCTTTTCCGAGGATCCCGATTCCATTCCTGCATAGATTACTGTATTTTTACATAGATTGACCTCTTTTTTACAAGCGGCGATGCGGAAGTAAGAATGCAGGGTTCCGATAAAAAGTTTCGCGTTACGCGCGGACGAGATATGGTAAGAGGATGTTTGGCAAAAATAGAGTTCTAGTAGAGAACAAGTCGATTTATTGTTAAATTCAACATTTGCCGAAAAAGTTATGATTAATTCAAGTGTAGACGTTAGTAATCCAGCTGGCGTGACAACGCAAATAGATACCGGATCGACAGAGCCTTTTGCATCCGGCGCCAGCGGCCCTTACCATATTTGGATTTGCGCTGTAGGAAAAAACTGTGCAAGCGGATATACGAATGATACATTTTTAAACTATACGGTCGTTTCCACTACTTCTTCTGTTTCGTCTCAAAAATCAATAAATCAGATGGCCAGTGTTTTAGAAGCAATGCGGTTAGCTTTAAAGCAAATGTTAGAATCTCTTAAAGGGATATAAGAATATTATTTTTAAATAAAAGTCCTAGCGTTGTTCACAATATGGAGCTACCAAAACAAGAAATCGCCAAAATGGCGGTTTTTTGGTAGAATAAGGAAAAGAATAAAAATATGCTAGAAAAAATATTTATTATATCTGATTTAATAACCTATCAGGAAGGATCTATCGTTAGCCGGGAGATAATAAAAAAGCCGACAGGGAACGTAACCCTTTTTGCTTTTAGCAAAGGTCAAGGATTAAGCGAACATATGGCGCCATTCGATGCTTTGATGTATGTTATCGATGGGTCTGCAGAAATAAAAATATCTGAAGAAGTGTATAAGGTCGGCCAGGGACAAATGGTAATAGCACCAGCCAATAAGCCACACGAATTAAAAGCAGTAGAAAAATTTAAGATGATGCTGTTGATGTTGAAATCATAACTATTTTACCAAACAGGTTTGAGCTCCGTCATGCAAAAATGCTTGAACTGGTCAATGATCTTTTAGACGTGGCTAAATTGGAATCCGGGAAATTTGATATTCACAATCAGCAAGAGGACATCAGGGAAATTATCAGGGAGAGGATTAGTTTCTTTAAAACATCAGCAAAGGCTTCCGAGATAACAGTAAAAGAATTTTTTGGCATAAACTTGCCAGAGAAAGTTAATTTTGATCCAAGACGCATTGCTCAAGTATTAAATAATCTCATTTCCAACGCAATAAAATTTACTCCGGTTAACGGAACAATCAATATTCAGACATTGCTTCATAAAAAAGGCCGGAACATAGAAGAAGAGGCAAAAATGGCGAATATAGAGTGGTTTTTAAAAAATAACGAGCAGAATATAGCAAATATACCAGATTCTTTGGTGGTTGTTATTACGGATAGCGGGGCGGGTCTTTCTTCGGAAAAAATCGTTAAACTTTTTAGCAAGTTTAAACAATTTGAGGCAGTAGTCAGGGAGGGAGAACAAAAAGGGATCGGATTGGGACTTGTTGTCGTAAAGGATATAGTCAACGCTCACGGAGGCGTAACTGGCGTGGCTTCAGTCGAGAGAGTGGGAAGTACTTTTTATTTCACATTGCCAGTTTAGATTAGCGGTCGATTTTAAATAACTTTTTCCGTTAAATGTGATATACTTAATTTATGGAATCATTGATAAAAGCTGATATTTTCTTTTTTATATCTTCTTTGGCAACGGTCGTATTGGTGATTTTAATTTCAATTCTCTTGTTCTATTTAATCAAAACAAGCAGAAATCTCTATAATCTTTCGGAAGCGCTTAAGGGAGATTTTAAAGAGTCGGAGGAATTTATAGCGGAACTTAAAGAACGTTTGGAAAATAATATGATTTTTCAGATTTTCTTTCCTTTGTCACGGAGAAGAAAACGTCTTGAGGCGAAAGAAAATAGTATCAAGAGTCGTCGTAAATAATATTTAACAAGTATTTTGAAAAGCATGAAAAACAAAATAACAAAAAGCGGTTCAGGCGCAATAAAATTGGCTGTCCTCGGCGCGAGTCTTGCCGGCTTAGCGGCAACAGCTTATTTTTTTCTTGGGCCAAAAGGGAAAAAACACCTGAAGCATGCCAAATCCTGGGCAATTAAAATGAAGGGCGATGTTGTGGAAAAGCTCGAGACGGCTCGAGAAATAAGTGAGCCTGTTTATCACAAAATTATTGATTCTGTGGCGGAAAAATATGAAAAAGGCATGAAGGCTAGCCATGAAGAAATAATAGAGCTGGCGCAAGACTTAAAAAAGCATTGGAAAACGATTAGCGGTTCATCTCAAACTACGAAGCGCGATGTGGCAAAAAAGAAGAAATAATAATAAGGGATAATCAAAAAAGCCAGATAAAACTGGCTTTTTGGTTTAGTCGGGTGTGGATATTAGAATTGATAATTGGTAAAATTTAAACATGAAGTCTTTCTTAATGAAATTTTTCGTCGTTATATCCGCTATTTTATTGCTTTTGACTTTTGATTATTACAGGGAAGATGCCAGTCGTCTTTTGCGGAAGCTTCTTAATCGATTTCAACCCTGTGAAAGGCCAATAACATATTCTATTGAAAATATTGATCCGCGCTTTGGTTTAACAAAAGAAGAGTTACTGAATGATATAAAACAGGCTGAGAAAATATGGGAAGCGCCAATAAATAAACAGTTATTTGAATATTCCCCGGCAGGAGACCTAAAAATAGATTTTGTTTATGACTATCGGCAGAAAGCCACGGATGAATTAAGAAAAATAGGAATAGTAATGAATAACGACCGTTTTACCTACGACGTATTAAAAGTTAAGTATGATTTGCTTATTGCCTCGTATGATAAAGAAAAAGCGCGGATAGACGCCCTAGTTGCGGCTTATGACATAGATAAAAGCGCCTACGAAAAAGATGTTAATTATTGGAATGGCCGCGGCAGAATTCCGAAGGAAGAATATAATATATTGGAACAAAAAAGAATTGATTTAAATAATCAAGTGACAGTAATCAATCAAGCCAAAAATTCTTTGAATGGAATAGTTGGCCTCATAGATTCAACAGAGGTAGTTCTTAACAAGTTAATTATCACGCTCAATCTTCATGTAGGCGCGTATAATAACACGATTGGTTCGTCAACCAGCAACGAATTTAATGAAGGAGAGTATGTGAGAGATGCAAACGGAACGGCAATTCATATTTTTCAATTTGATAATACGAATCAGCTCGTGAGGGTTCTCGCCCACGAACTTGGACATGCATTAGGACTGGAGCATCTTGATAACCCCAAAGCTATAATGTATTACCTGAATGAAAGTATGAATTCCAAATTGACGGTAGACGATCTTGCAGCTCTAAAAAATGTATGTGGGGTTGAGTAGGGCTTAAAGCTTTTCAACCAACTTTGCGCGAGTTTTCTTCCGTTGAGGAACTTGAAATAGATTTTTCTGGCGTACTGACTCTATCCCCATCGTGGGCAGATGAATTTCTTAGCCCATTGCTGGATAAATTAGGCGATCGCTTAATACTTTTACCAAGCGATAATCTTTCGGTACAAGCGACGGTTAAAATTCTTCAAGAAGCTAACAAAAAAAAGTTTACGTTAAGATAGGAAATGTAGTTTTATCAAAATTAATGCAAACATAGAGCACGTCAGCAGAATCCTGCTTCGCGATGCCTTGCATTGACAAAAAAGAAAAAGTACGGTATTGAATATTCAGCACTATAACAAATAAATAAGGAAAAGAAAGGAGAAAGAGGTGAAAACAATAAGAGGAATTTTTTGCGTTTTTATTTTGATTGGAGGATTATTATCGCAGGCGTGCGGAGAAGCGCAATCGCCGGCGCCAACATCGACAATCAAGTCGCAACAATCAACACCGCAGCCCCAAAAATTACAAACGGCAACGTCATCGACGGCGGATCAGCGTGATTATTTTCCAATTGATATCGGAAGAGAATGGACTTATGATATTAAAACATGGAAAGTCAAACCAATAATATTTGATAATGTGACGATATTAAGAGGTAGCAGTAGTTATCGTAAATTTTTTTATGCGGGATCTATTAATCCTCATGCCGGAGTGGAAAATTACCGTCTCAAAATGAAAATAAAGGGTCCCTTTCAAGAAGAGCAGAGATTAATGAGCGTAGAACTTGAGGTGTTGGAAGATAGCCTGGGTCTCTTTAGATACTTTACTCAAGTTTTCTGGGGTTTAGAGAACTTTAGTCTCTCTGGCTCTCAAACAGGAATGCTGCAAGCGGTTCGTTACTCTACTGACAAATTTATGGCGGATTATCCTGATCTCCAATTAAGGAGTACGGATCGAATTAATTCCGAAAAAGTAATATTTGTCTGGGGTGGCGGAGGAATGATACGGGAAGATCGAGACAGTATTTTTTTTGTCGGCATTGATAATAATGTTCCAGGCTATCAAGGAGTTCCTCTTTCTCATTTTATTAGAAAAGTGTATTCAGATAAATCTGCCAAGGTAATGGTTTTTTCCGAAGACAGTTGGTATGCGTTTAAAAAAGGATTGGTTCTTCTTGAGCAAAGAATAGGGGGAGAAATATCAATGGTTTGGCAACTTTCTAAATAAAATGTCATCTGAATAAACTTTCAAAAGGAGCTAATTAATTGGCTCCTTTTTATATTTATGTAGAGCCACTCGGTTTTGAGAGACCGACAGATACAAGAATCGTCCAGCGATGGGCGGTTTTTAATTTCGGGATTGACTTATTTACGAAAACTGGTAAACTATTTTCAGAATCATTTACAAATCGAAAGGAGGAATTCATGGAGGGCATGATAGAAACTGGTGTTTTTGTAACGGAGGATGAGAAGATAGAATTGGCTACTTGTAGCCTCGATCCTAATGCTAGTAGGTTTAGTCCTAGGAAGCGAAAAGAGCCGTATGAGGTTTTACAGGAGCAAGCAGCTAGACATGGCTTACCACTACTTTCTGATATGTATGGTTTGACCAACTCTGGCCAGATCGTCTGTAGAGACACAGAAATTAACAGACGCAAATTGGAGACTTTTCTAAAAGGAAAGGAGGTAGCACATTAAATAAGAATGGCTGAGTATTTAGTTAAACCAGAACATGGGCAGATGGTTGAAGTTTAGAAAGGAGAGAAAAATGAACGAGAAGAAACCAGCCGAAAACTGTAATCATCAATGGAAAAAGGCAGGTTATTGGGATGGCGAAGAGGATAGTTGTTGCGGTCCCATAGCGAAATGTATGAATTGCGATGGGACATCCTATTTTACCTGGAAAAAATGGAAAGCCCTACCTGAAGAAGTTAGGACTGAACTCATGTTTATTCACGAAGATTAACTTCACTAAAGATATTGGTTAGTTCTTTTCGTCCACTAGATCTCCGAGTTTCGTATACTCGGAGATTTTTCTTTTTATCACAAGCAGGCCATTCGGCTCTGAGAGCCTCAGGCTCGAAGAGTTCAAACCCCAAGCAGTAGAACGCTTCGCGTTCACTATACGGGGCAGGTGGACTCCCTTGCCTACCGACAGGCGGGGGCAGCCCGCGGAGAGCCAATATTTTCAAGTCCGCAAAGGACTTGATTTTTTTGTGGGGAGTGGTAACCTTAAACATCATAACTATAGTTCTTAATATATTCGGAAATAAAGGAGGAGAAGATGCATGATACATTAAGAGGGAATTTTAGGGATAAAAAGTGCAGTGATTGCGATGAAATGGGTTGTCTTTTCCAACACCGGGGACTCTTAGTTCTAGACGATAAACTTGGTTCTTTTTGTGAGTTTTGTTGGACCGAAAGAAACGAAGCTTACTATAGAGGAGAAGAACCAAAACCTTTGGGCGTTAAGCCACCGGGGATACCAGAAGAATTCCTGGACAGGAGGGTTAAAGTCACCACTAAAAGCGGTTCCATTTATGAACTGGATCTAACGGAGATGGCCAATGAACGAATTATTTCCTGCGATAGAAGAAAACTTCACCCTACCAGAGTCAAGGTGATATGTTTGAGGATTGGCAAAAGCCTTTTCTTAAAACCTCGCGATGGCAGCAATTTTGATTTATGGTGGACTTCGCCAGTTGTTTCAATAGAGGTAATAAAAAGAGATTGATTAAAGATAAATACGAATCTAAATAGCGGTGAGGCAACATCCAATATCCGCTTTTTTATTTTTTCATCAAACAGGTTTGAATGGATTTCAGTCTGCGGAGCGAAAAATCGCTAGGAAGGTTTACCCGTCGAAACATTGCGAAGGCGGGCGGTTTTTGGTAAAATAAATCAATGTTTTAAGTAAAAAATAAATAAAACATAATTCGGAAAAAGTATGCAGGAAAAAATATTTGTCATATCTCTTGGAGGATCCGTTGCGGTTCCGGAAGAAATCAATACCTCTTTTCTAAAGAGGTTTTCTAAAATCATAAAAGAAGAAGTTAAGAAGGGACGGAAGTTTTTTATTGTTATCGGCGGAGGAAAAACCAGCCGGAAGTATCAAAAAGCTCTTTCTGAAATTTCAAAATCATCAAATGAAGAAAAAGACTGGATCGGCATTAAAGCCACTGAACTTAATAGCCTTTTACTAAAGGCTGTTTTTAATAAAATGGCTAATCCTGTTATTTTTGACAGGCGTTTTAAAATCAAGAAGTTTGGCGAATATCCTGTTATAATAGGTTGCGGATGGAAGCCGGGCTGGTCAACTGATTTTATAAGCGTTCAGATTGCCGCGGATTTTAAGGTTGATAAAATTATTAATTTAGGAAAACCCGCTTATGTTTACGCTGATAATGTCGAAGAGCTTCACTCTTCTTCACCCTTCGTCCCGTACTCAAGCGAAGCGAAGAGTGAAAAAGAACTTCGTTCTTTGCCTCACGGGACTCGGGTTTTTGAGAAAAATTCCAAGGCAAAACCTCTCGAAAATATTTCTTGGAGAGATTATTTCAAACTGATTCCCCGAAAATGGCGGCCCGGTCTTTCCGCCCCTATAGACCCTATAGCGGCCAGACTGGCAAAAAGAAATAAAATACAGGCTATCGTTGCCTTTGGCGAGGACTTGGAAAATTTTAAAAAAATATTAGCCGGAAAAAAGTTTAAGGGAACTTTGATAAGTTAATTAATTGGTGCAGATTAATTTCATGAAGTCTAAAAAATCTAACATTATTTATCCCGAAGTGCATATTGCAGACGTGTTTTTTTTCTTGTGGCAAGTAATGCGAAAATATTGGATTTCACTATTTTTGATTATATCTGGGGTTATTGCGGCCAGTACTTTTGAGATTATCGTCCCAATTTATTACAAACAATTTTTTGACATACTTTCTTTGGAGCAGGGTAAGGAGATTATTGCCCCTCAACTTTTTAGCACTATTTTTGTTATTTTGATTTTAAGCGGTTGTGCTTGGGTATGTTGGCGTATCGGAGAGTTTGCCACCAGTTATTTTCAAGCTAAAACAATGGCTGGATTAAGACAGCAAGCCTATGACCATCTTACTTATCACTCATATAGTTTTTTCGCTAATAACTTTACAGGGGCATTAGTTCAACGAATCGGCCGCTATGCGAGAGCGTTTGAGCGCATTACAGATCGTATTACTTGGGATCTCTTAGCCCTTACGGTTCGTATTGTCGGAATCACTATTATTACATGGACGATTAGGCCGGCTCTCTCCATTTTAATTATTAGCTGGACAATTTTGTATTTAACTGTAAATTATTTTTATTCAGTTTGGAGATTGAAATACAGCATTAAAATGGCGGAGGCAGATTCGTACACAACTGCAACGCTTTCTGATGCCATTGCCAATCAAAATAACATAGATGTTTTCTGGCGCCATAAAGAAGAATCGGGCAGGTTTAAAAAAGTTACAGAGGACCAGGCAAAAATAATGCTTTCAAATTGGAACACCAACGCCGGACTTGATGCCATTCAAGCCGCGCTTATTGTGTTGATAGAATTTTTTATTTTTTACTTTGCTATTCATTATTGGGAGCAGGGGATAGTAACGCTTGGCACCTTCGTGCTTATCCAACTATATATCATAGGGCTTGGTTCTAGGTTATGGGGTTTTAGCCGCATTATTCGCGATTTTTACGAAAGTTATGCCGATACAAAAGAAATGGTAGAAATTATGAAACTTCCATATGAAATTAAAGATACGCCGCTTGCAAAACCTCTTGATATGTCCTCGAGCGAAATAATTTTTAAAGACGTGATTTTTTCTTTCAATAATACCAGACAGGTGCTCAAAAAAATAAATCTAAAAATAAATTCCGGGGAAAAGGTGGCTATTGTCGGCCCTTCGGGAGCCGGGAAGACAACGTTTATCAGATTAATGCTGCGTTTTTATGATTTAACAAGCGGCAAGATTACTATTAACGGGCAGGATATCCATTGTGTGACATTAGAAAGCTTAAGGAAAAACATAAGCCTTGTGCCGCAAGACCCCCTGCTTTTTCATCGGACTATTATGGAAAATATAAGATATGGCAAACCGTCTGCCACAGACAAAGAGGTTATTTTGGCATCGCGCCTTGCCCATTGCGAAGAGTTTGTCAAAGATCTGCCTTATAAATATGAAACCCATGTGGGCGATCGAGGGATTAAACTTTCCGGCGGAGAACGGCAGCGCGTTGCCATCGCCCGAGCTATTCTTAAAAATTCTCCGATATTAATTTTAGACGAAGCTACATCCAGTCTTGATTCGCATTCTGAAGGTTTAATCCAAAATGCTCTCGATGTTCTTATGAAAGACAAAACGGTTATTGTTATTGCTCATCGCTTGTCGACGATTAGAAAGATGAATAGAATTGTGGTTATAAAAAATGGTTCAGTTTTTGAAGAAGGCACCCACGAGGAGTTAATCAGAAAAAATAGCAGTCTATATGCTAAATTTTGGAATATTCAAGCTGGCGGCTTTCTTCCCAAAAAACCATAAAAATTTCGGTAGTGGAAAAAATATTAGCAAGAGAGAGGTTTAAGGAAACTTTGATAAGTTAATGCTCTATAAACCAAAATCGCCTTTTTGTCGAAGCGGTTTTTTGATAGAATGGAGTAAGATTATTTTTATGGGATTTTCAGAGTATGCCGCAAAAAGCGTTGAAGAGGTTTTTGCGGAATTAAAAACGGGCGAGGTAAGAAAGGGTTGTAAGGGTATTATTTTTAACGCAGGACAAACAAAAAACCCGCCCGAGAGGGCGGGATTTTGTTTTTATCTATCTTTCAAATCTTGGAGGTCTTTTCTGCGCCCAGCAATCTCTGCAATAGATTGGTCTGTCTGCTGCTGGTTGAAACGGAAGTTCGGTGATTTCTTTTCCACACTCAGAACACTTCCAGTTTCCCTTGACTGTTTCCCGAGGAGCAAAATCTCTCCTTGGGCGGTCATTGAATTTTCCGAAGGCCATATACGATTATTTTGTTTTAAGTAAAAACGACCTTTTTTGACCTTTCAGCGCAACTCAAGGCGTATCCCTTGGTTTGCCGAACGATGACTCTAAGCCGTCCTACTTAATATGGGCCTTATAATTTTTTTCTGAAACCAAAGACTTGCTTAAGATACTCGACTTATTCGTCTAAGGTCATTATACTCTTTGTCTTTAAGAAGTCAATGACCAGCTTTCGCATAGCGAAAGCGCAGGTGGAAAAGAGAACGAAGTTCTCTTTGACTACGGCTCGGGCGCAGCATGGTCGTAGTTTCGGTATATATGCGTATGCATTACCGGACATACTTGCAAGAGGTAATCCAGTATGGCTATAATATATTTAGATGTATTATAAAAACACGCTAGACCACGCAAATAAAACAGGTATTATACCTGTCTTATTATTAATTTCTGTCATAAGCGCAGTGGCATTTTTAGCAGTAAGTAGTTTTACCCCTTTTAAAGACAGATTATTCAGTTTGCTATTTTTCAAATCCTTCTCATATGCCCAACAGACCTCTTCTTCCCAGCCCGAAATTGGCTTTAACGTCACCGGCATTACTCATTATGGCTACAACGATATTCTTCCTTACTCTCAATCCGCAAGCGTTGAGGCCGACCTTTCCGAGATCCAAAAAATGAACGGCGCTATTGTCCGGGTTTTTGTGGCCAATAATAAAATATCTGACACTGAAGCAGCCAATAGGTTGGATGTTTTCCTAACCAAAGCAGCTGTCTATAATATTTCAGCGATTATCAGTTTTATAGATTTTTATGGAAGCGGGTTCAATCCCCAAGGAACCGATCAGTATTACACGGGCAGCTACAATGGAATTCCCCTGCTTGGCCATACATTTTTTGATACCGGCTATAAAGATCGTTATCTGTCTTTTGTGAAAACGGTTGTCTCTGCGAATAAAAACCATTCCAATGTCTATGCTTGGGAGCCGGGTAATGAACTGAAAGATGACAGCTCCCCTCAAACTTTTATTAACTTTATGAAAGACGTAACCAATACCATTAAAAGTATTGACTCTGTTCACAAAATTGCGACAGGGATGCTAAATTCTGCTCATACCGCTTTAACCCCCGGCCAACTTTATCCATCCTTAAACAATATAGATATTATCACTGTCCATACCTACAATGGGGACCATGGAGGATTAGCCGACGTCATTTGGGCAATAGCAAATGGAAAGAAAGCTGTTATTGAAGAAATTGGTTATTCCGGAACCGGCGACCGTTCGGGAGCAATGAAAAGTGAGTTAGATTTTTGGAAAGCCCAAGGCGCAACAGCCTTTCTTCAATGGGGTTTTCTTGCTCAAGGATTGGCAGACAACGGCAATGGAGACAGAGATAGCGGTATGGATACCATTTGGCACACAGATTACAATACCCTTTTCACACTTTTTAAATCATACACCTTTAACGCCGCTCCTTCCTGTGACCAGTCTCAGGTCCAAATGAGCATTTCTCCCAACCCGGCAGATGTCGGAAGTTCGGTTACATTTAATGTGAGTGGAAACCAAGGTTCAACTTATTTTAGTGATAACTGGTCAGGCGGCGTTGATTGCAGCGGAGGTTTTTGGGGAAGTAAAACCTGCAATACTGTCGCTTCCGGTAATTTTACCTGGACCCACTCTTGGAAAAATTGCGCTCCCAATGACTGCAGTGTCACCTCGGCCCAATGTTCCAGGTCAGATAGTTTTACTACTTTATCTCCATCAGATATCCAGCCTCCCACCATCTCCTCTGTCTTTATGTCTAACATCACCACCAATTCTGCAACAGTGACCTGGACAACAGATGAATTGGCTACTTCCAAGATTGAATATGGATTTACCGCTAATTATGGAAACCAGACAACAGAAGACGTTAACATTATGACTTCCCACTCCCAGAATTTAACGAATCTTTCTGCCAGCACGATATATAACTTTAGAGTGGTTTCCGGAGATCAGTCGCAGAATCAAGCTATCTCAATTAATTACAGCTTTACCACTCAGGCAGAGGTTGTTTCAGATACAACCGCTCCCGCTAAAATAAGCAATTTGACTGCGTCCGACCAAACAGAGACATCAGCCAATCTTTCATGGACAGCCACAGGAGACGACAATATCCAAGGAACAGCAAGTAAATACGACACCAGATATTCAACCGCTTTAATCACCGATGCGAACTGGAATCAAGCCGCTCAAGTTTCAGGCTTGCCTCTTCCAAAAATAGCGAGCAGTTCAGAAAGTTATATTGTTGTTGGTCTTTTTTCTTCAACTCTATATTATTTTGCTATCAAAGTCGCAGATGAAGTTCCGAATTGGTCGGCCCTGTCCAATATCGCCATTGCTACCACTTTATCTCCCCAAACATCGGTTATAGATACTATCGCTCCCGGTTTTGTTACCAATCTTTTGGCAAAAGCCGGCGATTCCCAAATTGCTTTGTCTTGGACTAATCCAACAGATTCTGATTTTGTGAGAACAGTCGTTGTAAGAAAAGAAAACGCCGCCCCTACTTCGCCTCTTGATGGAAGAATTGTTTTTGAAGGAAACCAGACATCTTTCGTTGACAATAACTTAAACAACGGAACAACTTATTACTATTCGGTCTTTGCTTACGACAGGGTCCTTAATTATTCTGAAGGAGCGACAGTAAATGCTTTGCCCAAAGCTGACATTGTTTCGATTGTTCAAACCCCTCCACCCGCTTCTACTCAAAAACCAATTAAAGATATGACCGTCGATGAACTCTTGGCTAAAATCGCTGAATTATTAGTTAAAGCTAATCAATTAAAAACAGAATTGGCAAAAATGACAAGCCAGCCCCTTGTTCCCGACATCCCAACTGCTTACACATTTATAAAACCCTTATACCTTGGATTAAAAAACAATCAAGACGTTAGATATCTCCAAACCCTATTAAAGAGTCAGGGAGCAGATATTTACCCCCAGGGCTTGATTACCGGCAATTATGGCTTGCTTACCCGGCAAGCAGTAATAAAATTCCAGATAAAATACAAAATTGTTCTTTCAGCTTTAAGTCCGGGAGCTGGTTTGGTAGGACCCAAGACAAGAATGAAAATAAATGAGATTTTGAGTAGGTAGAAATTAGGCTACAGGGTATATTAAAGAAACAAAAACGGGCAAGTCCGCCTTGTTTTTGTTTTCCACAGATTTACTATTTGACAGCCTGTCTTAATAGTAATAAAATTTAAATAGGAATGATTACTAATAATAAAACAGGGCGATGAAAACTGCGTTTTCATCTTCCCCTTCCCTTTATCCGCCTTTGGCGGAA
>JAUSLA010000036.1 GCA_030646565.1 bacterium | reverse complement strand
AAAGGTACTTTAGCATCAATTACTTTTACTTGCAACCTGTCTTTTGTTTCTTCAATCTTTCCTCTTCTCGAGGAAAGATTTCCGATAACATCTCCGAAAAATTCAGCAGGGGTTATCACTTCCAATTTCATAATGGGTTCTAACAGCACTGGATGAGCTTTTTTTGCCGCCGCCTGAAAAGCCATGGAACCGGCGATTTTGAAAGCGATTTCTGAAGAATCAACTTCATGATAAGAACCGTCAAAAAGAGTGGCTGACAAATCTATCATTGGGTATCCGGACACTACGCCCTTATCCATAGCCTCTTTCACCCCTTTTCCAATTGCCGGAATATACTCCCGAGGAATGATTCCTCCTTTAATTTCATCAATAAATTCAAAGCCCTGGCCTCGTTCTTTTGGCTCCAATCTTAAGTAAACGTGACCGTATTGCCCTCTGCCTCCAGACTGCTTGATGTATTTTCCCTCAGCTTCAGCCTCTTCTTTTATTGTTTCCTTGTAAGCCACCTGCGGTTTTCCCACATTGACTTCCACTTTAAATTCTCTTTTTAATCTGTCAACAATTATTTCCAAATGAAGTTCTCCCATTCCGGAAATAATTGTTTCCCCGGTTTCTATATCCCCCTTCATTCTGAAGGTCGGGTCTTCTTCCATCAGTTTCTTTAATGAAACGCCCATTTTTTCCTGGTCAGCTTTTGTTTTCGGCTCGATCCTTATGGATATAACGGGTTCGGGAAAAATAATTTTTTCCAGCAAAATAGGCTCATTCTCGTCGCAAAGAGTATGCCCGGTGGAAGTATTTTTAAGGCCGACGGTAGCTGCAATGTCTCCTGTAAAAACCTCTTCCACTTCTTCTCTTTCCGCGGCGTGCATTCTTAAAATCCTTCCTATTCTTTCTTTTTCTCCGGTAGTTGGATTAAGAAGGTATGACCCTTTTTTTAATTGTCCCGAATAGACCCTAAAATAAGTTAAAGTCCCGACATAGGGGTCTGTGGCAATTTTTGAAACCAGGGCAGAAAATGATTCCTCATCATTTGGCTTTCTTTCAGTTTCCTCTCCTGTTTTAGGGTCAACTCCTTTAACTGGAGGCAAATCAAGAGGACTTGGCAAATAATCAATGACTCCGTCAAGCAAAAGCTGAATTGCTTTGTTTTTCAACGCCGAACCGCAAAAAACCGGAATTAACTTATAATTAATAGTTGCCTTTCTTAAAACTATTTTTAGTTCTTCTACGGAAATATCTTCTCCGGCTAAATATCTTTCTAAAAGCTGCTCGTCTTCGGCAGCAATTCTCTCAACCAATTTATCCCGCCATTTTTTTGCCTCCTCTTGCATCTCGAGAGGGATTTCTTCCTCTTTTATAATCTGGCCGAAATCACCCTCAAATCTTATTTTTTTCATTGACAACAAATCAATTACTCCTTCAAGTTTTTCTTCTGCTCCAACGGGAATCTGCATGGCAAGGGCTGCAGGAGAAAGCTTTTGCCAGATTGAAGACAAACTCTTTTCAAAGGAAGCCCCCATTCTGTCCAGCTTATTGATAAAGCAAATCCTGGGAACATTAAATTTATCTGCTTGCCGCCAAACGGTTTCTGACTGGGGCTCTACTCCGGCCACCCCGTCAAACACAACCACAGCTCCATCTAAAATCCGGAGAGACCTTTGGACTTCAACCGTAAAATCAATGTGACCCGGAGTGTCAATAATATTTATCCTGTATTCATTTTTTTTGTCTTTGGGAAGATGAGTCGGCGTCCAAAAACAAGTCGTGGCAGCTGAAGTAATGGTGATCCCTCTTTCTCTTTCCTGTTCCATCCAGTCCATAATCGCCTGGCCGTCATGAACTTCCCCGATTTTATGGGAAATGCCGGTGTAAAATAAAATTCGCTCGGAAACAGTTGTTTTTCCGGCGTCTATATGGGCGATAATCCCAATGTCTCTATATTTTTCTAATGGATATTGTCTCGGCATAATATTGATTTAGAGCGAGGACATCTTGCCAAGGGGTGCACTTCGTAGACCGAGTCCCGCGAAGCGGGATGAGGTGAAGACGAGGACTGCGTCCTCGTCGCCACCCTTCGCTACGCTCGGGTGCGGGACGAGAAATAGCCGCGGCTGAAGATAAATTTTCTTAGCCACCGAAGCCGACGGCGTGCTCCCCGAGGCAAGATGACCGAGCATCATCTTGCGAAGTGCGCGAAGGCGCGATTGGCTTCTGCCATGCGATGCACATCTGCTTTCTTTTTAATTGCCGAGCCCTCATTATTAGAAGCTAAAATCAACTCTTCGGATAATTTTTCCCTCATAGGTTTTCCTTTTTTGGCTTTGGCGGCGTTGAGTATCCATCTTGTCGCTAAAGTCAATTTTCTCTCCTCCCTCACCTCTACGGGAATTTGATATATGGCTCCGCCCACTCTCCTCGGCTTTAATTCAAGAAAGGGAGAAACGTTGCTGATAGCTTTTTCAAAAACCAAAAGGGGCTCTTTTTTTGTTTTTTCTTTAATAATGTCAAAAGCGCCGTAAACAATTTTTCTGGCCATATTTTTTTTGCCGTTTCTCATCACCTGATTTATAAACTTAGCAACCATCAAGCTGTTGTAAACGGGGTCCGGCGGCATTATTCTTTTTTCTCTTTTTTTTCTGCGAGACATAGTCGTTATATCAAGTTTTATTTAACCCTCTTTGCTCCATACTTTGACCTCTCTTGTTTCCGCCCCTCTACTCCCCCAGTATCAAGCACTCCTCTTACAACGTGGTATCTCACTCCGGGTAAATCTTTTACCCTCCCCCCCCTGATTACGACAATGGAATGCTCTTGAAGGTTATGCCCTTCGCCGGGAATATAAGCCGTCACTTCCATTCCATTGGTCAAACGGATTCGGGCTACTTTTCTTAAAGCGGAATTCGGTTTTTTTGGAGTAACGGTAAAAACCTTGAGACATACTCCCCTTTTGAAAGGCGAGGAAAAAAATTTCGGCCTGTTTTTTAAAACATTAAATCCAAATGCCAAAGCCGGCGTTTTTGTGCGCTTTTTAAGTTTCTTTCTGCCTTTTTTTATTAATTGATGGATGGTAGGACACATATAGGCGATGAAGACTCCGTCTTCATCTTCACCTTCGCTCCGCCGGAGCGGAGCTCGGTAGGTGCTGAAGACTCCGTCTTCATCTTCATCTGCGTCCTGCAGAGCAGGACTTGATTTCAAAATAATAAGCGCTGAGCGCTTACAAGGGCAATTTAGCAAATAATTAAATTTATGTCAACCTCAAAGAGATTGATACCGAGGGGCAATCTCGGGATTGCGTCGAAGTATCAACCAATCATCGGCGGGAAACCAACGATAAAAATAAACAAAATATTTATTAAATAATTTAGAAAATTAAAAAAGGGAGAAAAAAAGAAGATAAGGAAAAGTAAAATAATCGGCCCGAATTGATTAAGAAATATTTTTATGTTTTGCGCCGAATAAGGCAAAAAGGTGAAAAGAAGATGCGACCCATCCAGAGGAGGAACGGGAATTAAATTAAATACAGCCAACATTAAATTTATAAAAATAATAAAAGAAAAAATAGAAAAAAGATTAAAAGGGAGAAATTCGAATGATTGTAAAATGCGAACAGCCATTCCAAAAATTAAAGCAATTATAAAGTTTGATGCCGGACCAGCTAAAGCCACTTTAAAGGAACCGTATTTCTGATCGCGAAAATTATAAGGATTAATTGGAACGGGCTTTGCCCAGCCAATTCCCTTGCCCGTAGTAAGAATCAAAAGAACGGGCAGGATAATTGAACCTATGGGATCTAAATGTTTTATCGGATTTAAAGTAAGCCTGCCGGCATATTTTGCCGTATTGTCTCCCAATGCAGATGCCATTGCTCCATGAGAAACTTCGTGGATAACAATAGAAAAAATTAAAACAACGATAAAAAATACGACCTCCATAATTTTGCGTTAATTATAACACAACTTGAAAAATATTAAAACCTTTGTTATGATAAAAAAGTCGTAAATCAATTCGTATATTCGTAAATATTCGTAATTCGTAGGGTTATGTCAAAACAATGCGCCATTTGTGGCAAAACATCAATGATGGTCTGGAAGCTCAAAAAGCTTCGAGGAAAATACAATCCGACCGTCAAAACTAGAAAATATCCCAATTTACAATGGGTTAGATTAACTTCTAACCTGCCTGCCGGCAAGGCAGGACAAAGAATCAAAGCCTGTACAAAATGCATTAAAGCAATGGCAAAAAGATAGAAAAGTCGCCTCCGCGACTCTTGACGGGCTTTGCCCGCTGAAGGTCGCTTCGGCGAACCGAAGGCGGGGTGTAGTATAATGGTAGTACATGCCCTTGGGGTGGGTAGGGCCCGGATTCGATTTCCGGCATCCCGAATCAATAAAAAAATCGCATTGATGCGATTTTTTTATTGATTCGCAATTTCGCTTTTCAGGATGGGCGATATCCAGCGATAACGCTCTTCTGTTTCATTTTTTGGCATAGTATTCATATGCCTCTATCTTACCGGAAAAGTGCAATATGTCCTGACACATTACCCTGCGCACTGCACTTGACTTCAACAACGATATATGCTATATTCACTTGCAGTAGTTTAACAAGAGAAAGGATGGCAAAATGACCAAGAAACAGAACCTGACCGTGGCAGAACTGAAATCATTGATTCTCGCGCGTTTCAACGCGGAACAATCGAATGAGGCGAAGCTACGGGCACTCATCCAGCGGGAATTTGGCAATGAGATACAGGAGGAGAAGCCGGAGACCATCGCAATCAAAAATAAGTTTGCGGACTGGAGCTCCGACGTGCTCGCTCGCCGCCTCAAGCGCAACCGGCGCGCCACACCTCTACTCTCGTATCGGGACTTCGTCCAATTCATCCCCTCCATACTCGATGTGATCTCGCAGGCGAGAGGCTACGAGCTCGAAGCCGAGGAACGCAAAATGTTCGAGAAATTTACGAAGGCGATGTTCCAGAACCTCTTCGAGGTGGTGCGCGACATGATAATACTGCCCGGCAAGAACCCATACGAGGAGTACTGGCGGTGGGCGAATACGGTATTCGACCTCGCAGCCGAACGCGGTGTTCTGCCGACCGAGCTTCTTGCGCTCGAAGGGGCAACCGACGAGATTATGAGGCGGATGTTCTCTAAAAAGCAGTTCGGCGATATCCTCGCCGAGAAGGTGGCGGACAGGTTCACAAGCGCCGACGTGCTAAAGAAAATCGTCATCCAGCCGATGCTCGACATGGTCGCCGAAGGCGACGAAGAAGAGCGTCGCGATCTGGAGCGCGACCTCGAAGCGGAGCTCATGCCGCAAGTGCGCGAGATAGTTGAGAAGTCCAAGGTGGTCATCAACGCTTGGCTCGACGAGGAGATTGCGCGCATCTACGCGACGGCGTAACTTCGGCCCTTGCCTGCCCCGCCAACTGGCCTCTCGCATATTCGTCAAAAACGAATCCCTGCGAGAGGTCTTTTCATTTTTAGTCATAACTCACAGAGCTTGACAATATAGATATAATAGGCTATGCTTAAAACAGATTTTATTACGCTCGTGGCCACGAGCCACGGGCAGAAAAAAGGAGAGGAAATGATGGTTTTTTGGCTTTCCCGTCACGATCTGTCGCCAGCGCAGTTGCAGGCGATCCGCGACCTCCACGGCGAGGATGCGGAAGTGCTCAAGGACCCGGTGGTGTTCAACTCCATCGACGGCCTTGCGGAATATATCCGCAACCACCTCTTCGGCTTTGTCTACGCCGTAGCCAGTGGGCCGCACTATATCGCGACCGCGCTTTCCGGTTTCCATTTCGGCGTGTTCGAGAACCACCCGCAAAAGCGACAGGACGGTTCATTCGGTCTGTCCGCCGTTTACCACGTCAACGTAAACGACAGCAGTCAAATTGAGAAGGTCTGGATGAACCCAGACCCGACGAGCGACAAAGGCGAGGCGCTGATTCCCGTCGCCCGTTAGCAACTCTCGTCGTTCGCAACAAAGCCCCTTGCGGTGAATACTCACCACTCGGGGCTCTTCTTTTACCCGAGCCGCAGCGAAGGGTGGAGAAGAGCTAATGCTCTTCGACTCGTCCCGCACCCGAATCGCAATGAAGGGTGGAGAAGAACGAAGTTCTTCGACTCGTCCCATAAATGGGACTCGCTACTTGACATTATTATTTTTTGGTAGAAAATATAGAAGCACACAAGCACATTCCAAATCTGCGAGAAAATCGCAGAAAAGAAAGGGAGGGGCAATGAAAAAGGTTGTTATTGTTACAGAGGGCGAATGGGGAGGAATGTCCCATTTAAAAGGAGACTATGATCCTTTTATTCAACGGATTCAGAAAATAATTGAGAACGCAGAAACAACAAATATTTTCGGCAAGAAAGAAAAATCAGCTACAATTGAACTTGTGGAAACATTTAAAGACGCTCTGGCAAAAGTGGAAAATGGCAGAGTGGACGTTTTGGTTTTTATCTCAAGGGGTATGCTTTCTCACGCTCGGTTGCTATCTAAAACAAATCTTCGGAAAATAAAAATAGTTCTTTTTACAGAATTAGTGCCGGACGACGAAGTAATCATTGTGGAAAAAGGCCCATACTTAACAAGAGAAACTATTCAACATATTGTGCTCCAATAAAAAATATTTACCTCAAACAGGCATCAACAAAAGATGCCTGTTTTTTATTGAAATCCGCTCTATGCGGACGAAGGTGGAAAAGAGTCAAAGAACGTTCGTTCTTTTCCACCCTTCGCCTGCGGGCTCGGGTGAACGAAGTTCTCTTTCTCTTTGACTTATACTAAAAAATCTCCCGACGTAACGGGAGGTTTTTTAGCGGCTCCACTCTTCTAGAGATTATTATCGGAAAAAATTCCAGGTGGGAATCTCAGTCCCGCTCCACGGAGCGGGATCATATCGGACTCCCTAAAAGAACTTTTGTACCAGATCTAGCTAGAGAGGGTGGAACCAATTTAATTTTAACTTGAAGCAAACAACCCTGTCAACTAATAAACAAAGCCCGAGGTTGTTTGGTAAATTTCTAAAGATTTAGAGCTTTCGTCATCTGTTTTATCAAAGAAACGACAACCGGCGGCGGCAATAAACTGTAAGATTGCTTTCCTTCGTCATCTAAAACCAACCAAGGCCTTTCTTTTATTTCAACTTTTTTATCCTTTTGATTAAACTCGTAATAGTACTCCGGGGTAATTTCATAATCATCAATGTAATCTGCAGCCAAATCTTTTGGCACCGAATTCCTTAAAAAAATCTTGGGAATGCCATAAAGAGAAATTGCCTGGCTCATTAATTCCTCATCTTTTTTTAACCTTTCTTTGATTGGTTTAATTCCTGCCTCATCCCCTTCTTTGGGCAAAAGGCGAATTGGCCGGCATTGCGGATTATCGCAAAGCAAATAAAATTCTTTTTTCTTTGGTTCGTATTCTATTTTTGAGGTCGGCAATAATTTATAATTTCTTGAGGTCTGGCACTTGGGGCAAACTCTCCTGTATTTTATCCTCTCGTCAATTATTCTTTCCGGCACATCAATTAAAACAAAAAAGTCGGGATCCTCCCTGTATCCGACAAGGTCTCTGAAAAAAAGAGAAAAATTCATCTGGTCTAAATCCCTCGGGAATCCGTCAATAAAAAGTGTCTTCTTTCCCCTTTTTGCAATTTCTCTTTTAACCAAGGTTAAAATCAATTCTGTCGGCAAGAGTGTTTTTGTGCTTCTTTTTTCAAGGATAGAAATTATCTCTGGAATAGGAGTCCAGCCGCGATAATTTTTCTCTAAAAATTTAATTAAACCATTTTTACTTTTTTTGTCCGCCAGCTCTTTATCAATATCGCGAATCATATCTCCTATGGAAAAATGTTCTATTCTTTCAGAATCAACTATTTCAGAAAACATTTTAGCATAGGTTCCCTTGCCAGAATTTTTCTTTCCCACAAGATAAGCGACAAAGGTGTTACCTTTTTTAAAATATTCTCTTAATTTTTCGATTTCCTTTCCGGCCTTCAAATTAAAATATTCCGTCCTTTCTTTCGGATTATTCAAATCAAATACGCGAGCCTCGTCGCCTTTTTCTTTAATTTTTGTCTTAAAAATCGGAAACTGCATAGTTATACTAATTATTGTTTTCTTATTATATTCGTGCCGTTGGAAATGATTTTTACATCTCCATCTTCATCTGTCTTGAATATCTTTATACCATAATTTTTTAAAGTGTCCAAAACTTCTTGGGTGGGATGGCCGTATTTATTATCTTTGCCAACAGAGATTATAGCTATTTCCGGGGAAACTTCAGCTACGAAGTTTTCACCGCTGGACGTTTTGCTTCCGTGATGTCCAACTTTTAAAACATCTGAATCAATGCCAATCCCCTTCTCTAATAATTTTTTTTCTACTGACTTGGAGGCATCTCCTGTAAATAAAAAAGCGCTGTTTTTGTAAGATAAGCGAAGAATTATTGAAGTGTCATTGCTATCTTTAAAGTTCTGATTTTCTAAATCGTCAAAAGGAAATAAAACATCGAGCTCGGGATAACTACCCGAGCAAATTCCCAGACATATTTTTTGACCGGCTTTGGCAATTGTAATTTTTGCTCCTTCCCGCGCTTCTTTTTCCTTAATCAATTTTTGCCATTCCTGAAATTCAGAGGTGTCCCTAATCACTCCTGTCCATAAAATATTTTCAACTTTATATTTTTTCAAGACCAGAATAAGGCCTTGAAGGTGATCTTTTTCGGGATGAGTAAGCACGACCAAATCAATTGTCCTGTCCCAAAAAGGCATTTCTTTGCCAAGCTTTTCCAAAACTACAGAAGAAGGCCCTCCGTCAATCAAAATTTGCTGTCTTTTTGACGTTTCAATAAAAATAGCGTCACCCTGGCCCACATCAAAAAAGGTAACTTCTAAAACTCTGGATTTACTTAGATTTAGAATCGCGCTCCATACTAAAATGTTAAAAACAAAAAGCGATAACAATATCCCAAAAACGAATTTTATTTTTTTATCTGGCATTTTTTAATCATAGCAGGAGAAAAGAAAATAAAAAGCGGGCAGAACAAAAGCCGCGTAAACGCGGCTTTTGTCATTGAAGATGAAGAAGAGATTTATCTCTTCGACTTTAAAAACAATATTGTTTTTATCTTAGGCCTTGCCTAAAATTCTGAACATTTTTGTTTCGCATTTAGGACAAGTGCCGGTCATTGCCCTTCTTTTAACTCCGCCCTTTCCCTTCATTGCCACCTCTTTTGGGTTAGATATGTCTCTTTTTGCTTTGCATTTTACGCAATAACCTTGTGTTATAGCCATAAATATTTACCGCAGTTATTTAATGAAAGCGACCTTTTTACGTAGATTAGATTAGCTTAGCTTAATTTAAGCATAAATGCAAGTCAATAGCCCGAGTCCGCCAAAGGCGGACGAAGGGTGAAGAAGAGAGCGTAGCTCTCTTCGCCTGCTCGAGCCGCAGCGAAGAGTGAGTCAAAGAAGATAAATCTTCTTTTCCACCTGCGTCCCACTTTGTGGGACTTGGTAGATGAGGACGCCAGTCCTCGTCGCCACTCTTAATCCCTGATTTCGCAGATTTCAAAAAACGGAGCAATCTCTTTTTTAATTCCCAAAAAGAATTCTTTAGAATAAGGCCTGATTGCTTCAAGCTCAGTATCAATAGTTTTTTCCGGCCTGAAACTTTGCAAAAAAAACTTTTTTGCCGGGCTTATATCTTTTGCAATCTGAATAATCTCCTCTTTTGTATGTATAGTGGGAACTATTGTGCTTCGGAACTCATAATCAATGCCTGAATTCTTAATTATCTCGACGCTCTTTTTAATGTTGTTCAGATTAACTTTAACACCTGCAGATTTATTATACTTTTCCCACGGAGCCTTAATATCCATTGCCACATAATCAATCAACGAGCTTCCGCGAGACGGAAGCGAAGTTAAAGAAGAGGCCGAAGGCCTCTTCGCTACGCTCTTCATGCCAATTAATTTCCTTAGCATTTCCGGATTAGAACCATTTGTGTCTAATTTCACAAGGTATCCAAGACCTTTAATCTTTTTAATAAAGCCGGGGAGTTCTTTATTAATAGTCGGCTCTCCTCCGCAAATTACTACCCCTTCAAGCAATCCTTTTCTTTTTCTTAAAAAATCAAAAAATTCTTTTTCTGATATTTTTGGCTGCAATTTTATTTTCTCCGGCAAAACTAGCTCCGAAGAATAACAAAATGGGCAGCGGAAATTGCAGCCGCAAAAAAAAACAGTGCAAGCTACGCAGCCAGGATAGTCAATGAGCGTCGTTTTTTGAATACCGCCGATTTTTACCCCGTTAGAAATTTTCATAAATTTTATAGTAAGAAATTTACTCCGCCATAAATCAAATTAATATAGAATTTCTAACGGGGTTAATTATTTATCAAGTTTTTTATTTTATAAAAAACGCAGATGGAAAAGAGGACGAAGTCCTCTTTGACTATCGAGCTTCCGAAGGAAGCGAAGATGAAGAAGAAATTCATTTCTTCGCTTCGCTAACTAATTTAGGTACTTTATATTCTTTTCTGTCTTTAAATTCTTCTTGTTTTCCGGTATTCCACTGGGCAACAGGCCTTAAATAACCCACTACCCTTGAATAGACCTCGCAGGGCTGTTTTATCGCGCACTGGGGGCAATAAAAATGCTCGCCAGCTATATATCCATGGATGGGACATATTGAAAAAGTGGGAGTAAGAGTTATATAAGGCAATCGAAAATTTTCAAAAACTTTTTTAACTAATTGTTTAGCGGCTTGCGGATCAGAAATTCTTTCCCCCAAAAAGAGGTGGAGGACAGTACCTCCGGTATATTTACACTGTAATTCATCCTGTAATTTCAAGGCCTCAAAAACATCGTCGGTATAATTAACCGGCAATTGACTAGAATTTGTATAGTACGGCACTTTCTTTGTTCCGGCGGCAATGATGTCGGGATATTTTTCTCTATCAGATTTTGCCTGGCGATAGCTTGTCCCTTCCCCCGGCGTGGCCTCAAGATTGTATAAACTATCGGTTTCTTTTTGATATTGCACTAATCTTTCTCTCATAAAATCCAAAATCTCAAGGGCAAATTTTCTTCCCCGACGAGAAGCGATATTCTCGCCGATAAAATTCAAAAGGGATTCATTCATTCCCATTAACCCGATTGTTGAAAAATGATTGCCAAAATAAGAATCCCTTATTTTTTTCACCGATGACAAATAATATCTTGAATAAGGAAAAAGCCCCTTTTCCATAAAGTTTTCCAATGCCTTTCTTTTAATCTCTAAGCTTTCTTTGGCTAAGTCCATTAAATGTCCTAATTTCTCAAAAAAATCTTTTTTTGTTTTAGAAAGATAGCCGATTCTCGGCAGATTGATCGTGCACACGCCAATACTCCCTGTGAGTGGCGCCGAACCGAACAATCCCCCACCTCTTTTCAAGAGTTCTTTATTGTTTAACCGAAGTCGACAACACATTGAACGAAAATCTTCCGGATTCATGTCTGAATGAATGAAATTTGAAAAATAGTTCACGCCGTATTTAGCGGTTGCTTCCCACATTGGAATTAAAGCGGGATTTTCCCAGTCAAAGTCCTTTGTAATTGAAACTGTGGGAATTGGAAAAGTAAAAACTCTTCCTTTAGCGTCGCCATCCATTATCACTTCGTAAAAGGCGCGGATTAGCATATTCGCTTCTTCTTGAAATTCTCCGTAAGTTTCTTTTTGCGGCTTTCCGCCAATAATTACCGGCTGATTTTTATAAAATTCTGGAATTTTAATATCCAAAGAAACATTTAAAAAAGGAGTGTTGTGAAAAACCAAAAGCCCGGCTCCGCCGATAAAGTTTTCTTGAGGTGAGTCAACCGAAATATCGTATTCATATTCTTTCTGATATTTAAATTTTTCAACCCTCAAACAAGTTCTTGCTTCGAAATCATTGACAGAATATATCTTTTTTGGTTTTGAATTCCCCTTATAAATTCTAATTTTCCAATTGTCGCGCCAATTTTTATTTATTTTGCTCGTTTCTTCCGTATAGACGCTAAAACGATAATTATTCTGGGCTAGTAATAAACTTAAACTCAAGCTAAGTTTCTTTGAAGTAGTATCAAAATCAAAATGAGTTTTATATTCTGAAGCGTCGCCTTTTAATAAAGTTTCCAGAAAAATGTTTTGGTATTTTGGCTGTAATTCAAAAATAAACCAAGGAATAGCTTTATTAAAAGATAAATAACCACCGCTTCTGCTGATTATTTCTGATAGAAGCCCCCGGCCGGTGATTTTTAAAACTTTTTTATTAATTTTTCTTTTTGGGGAATAACTTTTGTTTTCGCTAATTTGACCTAAGGCCTCCAATTCTTTTAAAAGACTAATAATCTCTTCAGAATTCTTAGACGGTGATTGAGAAATATAAAGAGGGGTGGAGATGGCGGTATGTCCCTCGGTGATATACCAGGCGCAGAGCTTAAGAAAATTTTCCAAAGATTTACCTTCTAAAATTCTAGGGTACCAAATGTCGCTGTTTTTTAGTTTAAACTTAACTTCTTGCTTGGGGTCTCCGTATTTTCGCCAGATTTCATATCTAATTGATTTGCTTTTCAACCAATCCGCCCAGACTCCTCTATCCTTTAATCCAAATTCTTTATAAAAAGGAGTGAAACTTTGTTTCTCTAAAATAATATTTTGACGAATTGTTTCTAAAGTATGTGTGGGATTTATCTTAACAAAAACATTTTTGTGAAGCTGGGGAATCTCGTCTAGAATTTTGACCAAATCTAATTCTTCTTTATTCCCTTGATTTTTAAGCAATTTTAAGGCGAGAAAATGATTCTCCGGGTCTAGTTGACGATAATTTTTAGCAATTTTAATATCCTCGGCTGATTTTGGTTTTGGATTAAATTTTCCATTAAATTTAGGAAAGCTAAATAAAGAATGGGCTTTGGAAACTCTTGCATCGCCGCGATTGGTTCTAATTTTTACAAACTCAGAATTTTTAGGAACTCTATGTCTAACAAGAGCTTTGACTCTTGCCCAAATAGCTTTGCCTTGTTGGTCAAAAGATAAAACATAATAATCATCGTGATTTTCTAAAGCATAACTTTGAGAATGTTTTTCAATTATCCGATGAGAGTTTTTCTCAAACTCTTTATCAACCAATTCGCCAATTTCAATAAATTTAATTTTCCCCTTTTCTTTAATAACTACGGGTTCCTCCCAACACAAACTTTGAAAGCCGACCCTTGTTGGCACCATGCAGTTGAAAAGAAATTCCTGCATTGATTGCCTGACCTGCTGATGGGTTAAATTATCATATCTAATGAATGGGGCTAAAAGCGTATCAAAATTAGAAATAGCGTTCGCGCCCGCACTTTCCCCTTGAAGTGTAAAGAAAAAATTTACCAGCTGGCCAAGAGCCGTTCTTAAATGTTTTGCCGGTTTTGATTCAATTTTTCCGGGCACTCCGCCAAAACCTCTCAGTAATAAATCATAAAGGTCCCAACCTTCGCAATAAGGGGCGAGGGTGTCAAGATTGTGAATATGGATATCTTCATTGGCAGCCGCTTCCCTGATTTCTTTTGGATAAATTTTGTTTAGCCAATATTTCTTGCTGATAGCCGAAATAGAATATTGATTCAGCCCCTGCAAAGAATAAGTCATATTGGCATTTTCAGTAATTTGCCAATCAAGTTCTTTCAGATATTTATCAACCATTTCGCTTGACTCGTCAACAACCGTTACAGCGTCCCTAATTATTCTCCTTTGTTCCCGGTAAAGAATGTAGGCTTTGGCTGTTTCCACCAGTCCTTCCAAAATTAAAACCTCTTCAACAATGTCTTGAATTTGTTCAACTTGAGGAATTTCGTCTTTTTTAAAACGCCTGTTTAAAATCTGGGTAATTTTGTCAGACAACCGCTTTGATTTTTTCCCATCGCCTTGGTTGGTGGAAGTAATCGCCTTAAAAATGGCGTCGGTAATTTTTGTCTGGTCAAAAACAACAATTGTTCCGTCCCTTTTTTTAATTTTAGTAATTTTGTTTTGCATACCGAGTCCCGCTTTGCGAAGAACTTTCGTTCTTCTTTACCCTTCGCTTCGCTCGGGTGCGGGACGAAGGTGGAAAAGAGTCAAAGAACGTTCGTTCTTTTTCACCCTTCGCCTGCGGGCTCGGGTGAACGAAGTTCTCTTTGACTACCCTACGAATATACGAATAAAATATACGAATGATTTATTCGTATTAATTCGTAGCCGAAAGCGCAAATTTGTACATTCGTAAATCGCTTTCGGAAAGATTATTACATTTTATCTCGTAAAAAAAGAGGGGTCAAATTTAGCCAACTCCTCTTAATTTTTCGGGTTATGCACACCCCCACACCTAATCAGAAATTAGGTATGGGGGCAAGCCTCTACCTTACAAACAAATTACAAAGACAATGGCCAAGCTTTTCAATTTCCTCCCGGTGATAAATGCAGGGACAAATTTTTGATTTATCTTCTTCTAAATTTCCCGCCACCCTTCTACAAGGACAATATCTTTGCCCGTATTTTTTTTCATTCATCACTAAACCCTTGACTATTTTTTCAACAACCCCCTTGTCAGGGTTTAACTGAAAACCGTTTTGTTTCGCGTACTCCGCATATTCGGCAATGATTTTTTCAGCGCTGCTGTCTTTGTCATCCTCTCCTATTTTTTCTTCCAGCCATTTTTTAATAACCGGCTCTGGCTGCAGACCGACAAAACCGTCAACAGATTTTCCATCCTTAAAAAGTATTACTGTCGGTATAACGTCAATGTTAAACTTTTGAGCGGTAAGAGGAATATTATCAAGATTAGCTTTAAGTAAAACAAATCTGCCCTCAAAATCTTTTGATATTTTTTCTAATATGGGACCTAATACAGAGCATGGGTTGCACCAGTCAGCAAAAAAATCAACCAAAATCGGCTTTTGAGAAGCTGCAATTTCTTTTTCAAAATTTTCGTCAGTTATTTCCGTCATTGAATGAAATAAATTATTGAATTCACTGACTTTCTATGGCGCCGTAGGGACAGACTGTTTCTCCTCCGCATTTTTCCAGATTTTCAGAATCAATCACTTCCGCTTTTCCATCATCTTTCATCTCTGTCCCTCCGGGGCATTCAATTACGCAGAGGCTGCAGCCAATGCACTTTTCTTTATTGACTATGTATTCCATAAATGAATCCGCCTCTGGGGGCGGATAAGTCGAAGAACTTTCGTCCCTTCAGCCAAGCTCCGCGAAGCGGAGTGCGGGCTCAAGAAGACGCTGTCTTCTTCGCCTATTCTGAAACTAATTTTGTTTTAGTTATTTTTGATGTTTCAGAGTTTAATGCTCTTAAATGACTTTTAGATAACTTATGTATATCGTTTTCTCCGCAAGCGCCGGCAATCATTTTTATTTCTTCGGTGCAATTTTTAATAAAATTTGCGGCATTTTGACTGGCTATTTCTATGTCTAGCTTGCTTCTTAACTCCGGGTCTTGGGTAGCGAGTCCTTTCGGGCATTTTCCAAGATAACAAAGCTGGCAATAAGTGCAACCCATAGCCGCCAATAGAGAAAAGGCGCAAAATACGGCGTCCGCTCCCAGAGATATGGCTTTGGCAAAATCCCCGCCTCCATTTAACCCTCCGCCTATCCATAATTCCTGCTTTGCTCCAAGCTTATCTAAAGTTTCTCTGGCTTTTGATAGGGCGGCAATAGTAGGTATCCCAACTTCGTTCAGCATAACTTCCGGAGCCGCTCCCGTTCCCCCTTCCTTGCCGTCAATCGCTATAATATCAGGATCAGCCTGGACAGCGATTTTCAAATCGTTTTCAATGTCGCCTGCCGCCAATTTAATTATAATAGGGACCCCTCCCGTAACCTCCTTCAGCCATTCCACTTTTTTTCTTAAATCATCTGTATTGTTTATATCCAAATGATAAGCTGGCGAATGGATATCCTGGCCAAATGGAACTTTTCTGATTTTGGCGATTTCTTCCGTCACTTTTTCTTTCAAAAGCAATCCGCCCTGGCCGCCTTTCGCGCCTTGGCCGATTTTTATTTCAATGGCGTCAGCTTGTTTTAGAACTTCTTCTGTAATGCCAAACCTGCCGGTGCTATATTGGATTATCAATCTCTTTGAAAATTTCCTTTCTTCCGGTAAAACCCCGCCTTCTCCCGTGTTTTCAATGGTGCCCGCGATTGTTGATGCCTTGGCTAAAGCAATTTTTGTTTCTTTGCTCAAAGCGCCAAAGCTCATAGCTCCTATTATAATCGGCGTTTCAAGTTCGATGGGTTTTTTGCTTTGTTTTCCAATAATGGTTTTAGCGGAAATGTTTTCTCTAAAATAATCTACCGGCTTTTTAGCCAGCTGGGCAGGCAAAAAAACCAAATCATCAAAATGATTTTTATCAGATTGTCGGGAACGGCCTCCAAAAACCGGCACCCTTTTTGTCCTATCTTGGATTGATTTTATTTGATGTTGATCCATAACGAATTTTTATTGAAATAAAAATGAGTGAAGATGAAGCGAAGCTTCATCGCCTGACGAGTCCGCCTCGGGCGGACGAATCGAAGAACATTTATTCTTCGAAATAACCAAACTCTATTTTACTACTCATTTAACGAAGAATCAAATACCGAGCTTTCGCGCAGCGAAAGCGAAGGTCAAGACGAGGATGAAGTCCTCGTCGCCTACTCGAGTTTTTGCGTAGCAAAAACGAAGATGGAAAAGAGTCAAAGAACACATTCGTGTTCTTTTCCACCCTTCGCCTACGGCTAGGGTGACCGAAGTTCTCTTTGACTACCGAGCCCCGCGAAGCGGGGCGAAGGTGAGTCGATGAACTTGCGTTCATCTCCACCCTTCGCCTATCGGCTCGGGTAGATGAGGACGCAGTTCTCTTTGACTATATATTCTCAAACCTTGCATTCGCTTCGTCCCAGTTCACGATATTCCAAAATGCTTCAATAAATTTTGCTCTTTCGTTTTTATAGTCAATATAATAAGCGTGCTCAAAAACATCCAGAACCATCAATATCGAAAATGTCGGATAAATATTAAAATTATGTTTTTCTATCTGCATTATTAATAATCTTTGGCTTTCTTTGTCAAAAGTCAGAGCCGCCCAGCCCGAACCCTCAACAGAAAGCGCGGCTTGAGAAAATTCTTTCTTAAACCTTTCAAGGCTGCCAAATTCCCTATTGATTGCCTCTGATATTTTTCCCTTTGGTTCTCTAACGCCTTTTGGGACTGGGCTTAAATTTTGCCAAAATAAAGAATGTAAGACGTGTCCTCCCGCCTGAAAAGATAATTCCTTTAAGGTTGCTTTTGAGTCAAGATCAATTCCCCCTTCTACCGAGCGAGGCGAAGCCGAGTGAAGGTTTGAGAAGAACGAATGTTCTTCGAGTCTGGCTTTTTCTAATTTTTCAAATAGAAGATTAGCCGCGTTAACATATGATTGATGATGCTTTTGATGATGAATTCTTAACTGTTCTTCAGATATATAAGGAATCAAATCCTTATAACCATAAGGCAATTCCGGTAAAGAATAATTTAATCTTTCCATATCGAGTCCCGCAAAGCGGGATGAAGATCAAGAAGAGGACGCAGTCCTCTTCGCGCTATCAAGTCCCGCGAAGCGGGATGAAGGTTTAAGAAGAGGACGTAGTCCTCTTCGCGCTTAAAATTTACAAATCTATTTTTCTTTCTCTTCCTTTTCCAAAGTCCTGCAAGCCGGACAATGCTGAAAAAAATTATTCCTGACAATGCTTTCTCGCTCTGATTCTAATCCTGCCATAGAAATCCAAACATTGAATTTTACATTGCAAGATGCGCAGTCGTTTTTTATTTGTTTTAATTCTTGAATACTCATCGACCGAGCTTTCGCGAAGCGAAAGCGAAGGTGAATATGAGGACGAAGTCCTCATCGCCTATTAAATATTTTTAACTTTTAATTCGCGACCTTTAATATTTATATTTATACACCGAGTCCCGCAAAGCGGGATGAAGGTTAAGAGAAGACGCAATCTTCATCGTCAAATATTCTTTTCTCTCTTTAAATTCCTGCTTTTTGCCGGTATTCCATTGCTGGACCGGACGCAAATATCCCACCACTCTTGAATAAACTTCGCAAAACCTGAAGTTTGTAAGCCCCGGATTTTTCTCATAGCACTGCCGGCATTTAAAGACCTCTATTACTTCTCCCCCATCGTCATATTTTAAAAGAAAACCATTTATAATTTCTTTTCCATCAGTCTTAATTTCTTTTTTACAATCATGACAATTAAAGAACATTGAGTTCTTCTCAACCTTCTCTCGGCTTCGCCTCGCTCGGTAATTAATTTCTGCCATTTTTGCATTTTGAACACTGGCCATAAAAATACATTTGATATTTATTTATTTTTCCGACCTTTGTTTTTTTATTTTTCAGAATCTTGCAATCGTCGCAAAAATCAAAAAGGTCAAAAATTTTGCCGCATTCCTGGCAGATAAAATGCGCGTGGTTGGAAATATTCCCATCATAACGGCTTACATCTGTCGGAATTTCCAAGACCTTGCCCTTTTCTTTAAGGATTTTTAAATTTCTATAAACTGTTCCCCTGCTGATTCTCGGCAGTTTATTTTTTACGTCCAAATAAACCTTTTCGGCTGAAGGATGGGAAGTAACGCGCCTCAAGTAATCCAGAATAATTTCTTTTTGGCTAGTATTTCTTTCCATTACCGATTCCGCCAAAGGCGGATAAAGGGAAGGGGAAGATGAAAACGCAGTTTTCATCGCCCTGTTTTATTATTAGTAATCATTCCTATTTAAATTTTATTACTATTAAGACAGGCTGTCAAATAGTAAATCTGTGGAAAACAAAAA